>NZ_JBEYHT010000108.1:0-10001 GCF_040635425.1 Streptomyces laurentii
TGAACGAGGTCAGCGAGGCGAGCGTGCACTGCCGGCGGCGCGGGTCGTGCCACAGCCGGCGCTTCTCCCCGGCCGGATTCGTTCCGGCCGGGGCGGCCCCGTCGGTGGCGCATACGCCGTTCGGGTGTGAGTCTGGAGGGATGAGTTGGGCATCGTGGACGACCGCCGGTGTGTACACCGGGCGGGGCGGGGTGCTGACCGACGAGGTGGGTGCCGTCACGGGTGACGTGACGGTGCACACCACCTTCGCCGAGGGAGAAGCACGCGTGGCCGTGCAGTACAGCGGGGCGTCCGACTGGTTCACCATGTCGGGCAGTCCCGTTCCCTGCGGATCGGAGCCGGAGAGCCGAGATCTGCACGAAGCGGTCGTGGAGGCCGTACGGAAGGGAGGCAAGGCCACCGTGCCGAGCATGCCGCACCTGTCCGGATAGCGGCGGCGGGCGACGGCCTCGGTGGCCCGCAGCGGCCTCGACGGCGACCGGAGGGCCCGGACACGGCAGGACCCGGACCCTCGACGAGCCAGGGCGGCGCGCCGGAGCCGCCACGCAGCGGCGCGCCATGAACCACCGGCCGCGAAGCGGCGAGCCGTGAAGCAGCGAGGGGTGCCGTACGCGCCGGGCTCCGGCGCGTACGACACCCCTTGGTCACTCCGGGCTCACGGCACCGCCGTGCGGCGCCCGTGTCGCGGAGGTCAGTCCTGCGGCTCGTCGTCCCCGTGCGGCGCGACCGCCACCGGGCACGGCGCCAGGTGCAGCGCCGCGTGTGCCACCGAACCGATCCGCCGGCCGAGCGCGCCGCGCCGGGCCCGCCGTCCGACCACCAGCAGCTGCGCCGACCCGGACTGCGACAGCAGCACCTGACCGGCGCTGCCCATCTCCACGTGCTCGGTCACCGGCACGTCCGGGAAGCGCTCCCGCCAGGGCGCCAGGGCCTCGCGCAGTGCCTTCTCCTCGTACGGGACGAGCCCGCCCGCCTCGTCGGCGAGCGCCAGCGAGCCCGGGCTGAACGCGAACAGCGGCGGCAGGCTCCAGGCCCGCACCGCCCGCACCGGGACACCGCGCGCAGCCGCCGTCTCGAAGGCGACCTTCAGCGCGGGCGCGCTGTCCTCGGCGTCGCCGGTCTGGCCCACGACGATCTCGCCGCCCACCTGCTCGGGCCCCTCGCCCTCGCGGGAGCGGACGGCGACGACCGGGACGGGGGAGGCGGCGATGAGCTGCTGCCCGTACGAGCCGAGGATGAAGCCCATCACCGGGCCGTGGCCGCGCGAGCCGATGACGAGGAGATCGGCGTCCTTGGCGGTCTCGAGGAGCGCGGCCACCGGCGTGTCGCCGAGGACCTGCGCGGACAGCGGACGGTCCGGGTGGCGGGAGGCGATCTCGGACTCGGCCTGCCGGAGCAGGTCACGGGCGGCCTTCTGCTGGACCGCCGGGTCCTGGGCGAGCGGCAGGTCGAGAGGCTCCCAGCGCCAGGCGTGCACCAGGCGCAGCGGCAGACCGCGGTACGCGGCCTCCCGGGCGGCCCAGTCCGCCGCGGCGAGGCTCTCGGGGGATCCGTCGACTCCCGCGACGATCTCACGACTCATCAGGATGCCTCCGTCGGTTCGACGCGGGGCCCGCCGGGCTGCGGACCCTCTTGCTGCGACCAGCTTGATCCTAGCGGCCGCGCGAGGAGAGGGTCGTACGTCCTGACTTGCCCCGCCGACCGGCCTGAACTGGGTATTCGTGAGATCGGCGGGGCCGGGGAGGGGCGGGGCCCGGGAGGGCCGGGAGGGTCCTCAGACCGGCAGGGTGAGCCGGGGGTGGGTGCCGTGGAGGTAGTGGTCGCCGATGTCGCGCAGACGGTGGTCGGGGGAGACGGGCGCGGTGAGCGCCCGGACGTTGCGCCAGAAGCGGTCGAAACCGGGGTCCGCGCCGAGGGGGTCGGCGGGGGAGCGGGGGGCGACGAGTCCGAGGACTCGGGTGGTGATGTCCGTCGCCGCGCGGTGGGCGACGGTCTCGGCCGCCGCGACGAGGACGGCGATGTCGGAACGTTCGCCGACGCCGAGGCCGTGCGCGGTGAGCAGGCCGTGCGCCAGGGCCTCGGTGGCCCGGTCGACGACCGCGGCCGCGGAGTGCGCCGCCGTCGCCAACTCCCCGTAGACGAGCAGCAGATACGGATCCTCCTCGGGCGCGGGACCGGTGTGCGCGGCCCGCTCCGGCCCGGTGGGCGCGGGCGGGGCGCAGCGGGACGCCCGGCTGACGTCACGCGCCTCGGCGAGCGCGCCCTCGGCGATGCCGAGCGTGACGTGGACCAGCAGCAGCCGCAGGGCGAGCGGGACGAGGCCGGCGTACGGGGCGACGGTGTGCTCGTCGTACGGGAGGACGCCGAGGATCTGTCCGGCGGCGACGGGCAGCCGGTCGAAGGTCACGGTGCCCGCCCCGGCGAGGCGTTGGCCGACCCGGTCGGCGTACGGCTCGGTGAAGACGGCGGGGTGCGCCGGGTCGGCGAGGACGACGAGGAGGTCCCCGCTCGTCGCACAGCGGGCACCGACGACGAGACGGTCGGCGACGGCGACGCCGGAGGCGAAGAACCGCCGTCCGGTGAGGTGGTACGTGCCGTCGCCGGCGGGGGTGAGGGCGAGATCGGCCGGGCGGGACGGGTCGCCGCTCTCCGTGCGCGGCGGCTCGACCGCTCCGGCCAGCAGCCCGTGCTCCCCGGCGGGGATGCCGGAGGGGTCCGGCCCCGGGGGCAGCAGCCGGGTGGCCCAGGACAACGCGCAGTGATGGGCGAGGAGTTCGCCGATCGAGCCGTCCGCCGCCGCTATCTCGCGGATCACCCGGCAGGCGGTGTGCCAGTCGGCGCCGGGTCCGCCGGGGCCGGGTGCGGTGAGCAGCCCGGGCAGGCCCGCCTCCCGGAGCCGGGCGACCTCGTCGAAGGGCGTCTTGCCGGCGCGGTCGCGGGCCGGGGCGTCGGCGGCCAGGTCGTCGGCCAGCTCTTGGGCGACGCGCGGCCAGACCGTGTCGTCAGCGATGTGGTCGTGCGGCGTGGTGCGGGCGGGTCGTCGCCGTGCCTTCCTGGGCGTCCTCACGTCACCTCACCGGATCCTCTCGTCGTATCCCCACTGGAGTGGTAGGGATAGTCGCAGAGGGGCCGCCCGACCCCCAAGAGGTGTTCGCATCGCGGACGATGCCGTATCGGTGGGCGGAACGGGCGCCGAGGGCCGGGGAGTTGAGGGCCAGGTCAGGGGTTGGTCCAGGCCTCCGGGGCCTCCGCGAGCGCCGTGATCTCCGGCGGCAGCCGGTCGGCGGCCACATCGGCCAGCGAGACGCCTTCGAGCACCTCGCGCACGTTCGCGCGCAACGCGACCCAGACCGTCAGGAGCGAGGCCGCCGGACCCGTGTACGACAACTCCGGCGGCCGCACGCCGCGTACCGACACCAGCGGGCCCTCGACGCAGCGAATCACGTCCGCGAGCGAGATCTCGCCGGCGGGCCGGGCCAGCCAGTAGCCGCCGTTGCCGCCCCGCCGGCTCAGCACCAGGCCGCCCTTGCGCATGTCGCCGAGGATCCCTTCGAGGAACTTGTGCGAGATCCCCTGGTGTTCGGCGATGGCCTCGGCCTTCAGAGGGCCGGCGTCCTGGGCGGTGGCGAGCTGGAGAGCGGCGCGCACGGCGTAATCGGCCTTGGCTGAAATGCGCATACGCGCATTATGCACAGCGGTCCGGGGGCGCGGGGGCCCGCGGAACCACCTGTACAGGGCACGGCTTGTTGCGGGGGTCGTGCTCTGTAACCATGGCGCGAGGTGGAAGGAGGCGCTCGTGTCGCACAGTCGCGTCGATGTGGCGGAGCGGATCGACAACGAGGCATGCCCGCTGACCGAGGTCCTCGAACGGGTCGCGGGCAAGTGGAGCATCGGCATCCTGGTCGCCGCCGCGCAGGGTCCGGTCCGGTTCACCGAACTGGAACGCGCCATCGCGGGCATCAGCCGGCGGATGCTCACCCTGAACCTGCGCAGGCTGGAGCGCGACGGTCTGCTCGTCCGCACGGTCTATCCGACAGTGCCGCCGAAGGTGGAGTACTCCCTCACCCCCATGGCCCGCGAGCTGCACACGAGCCTGTCCGGGCTGGTCGGCTGGGCCGAGCGGCACCGGGCCGACATCACCACCGCCCGCGCCGCCTACGACGCGTCCGCGGTGGATGCCGGGACGGCTTCCTGACGCGAGCCTCCAGGCCCCCCGTTCACGCCGCACACCGGGCGGCCGGGCCGGTCAGCCGAAACGGCCGCCGGCCAGCGGCGCCGTGGCGTCGCCGCCGCCCGCGCGGACGCCGCGCAGGAACGCCTCCAGGGCCTCCAGCGAGGTGCGGGCCGGCTCCCACCCGAGCTCCTGGCGCGCCCGGGCGGTCGTCATCACGGGCAGCCGCAGGACGGCGTCGAGCAGGTCGGGCGAGGCGGGCGCGAGCCGCATCCGCCAGGCCGCGGTGAGCGCCGCCCGCGCCGCGGGCGCCGGCACGGTCACCGGCCGCGCGTCGAAGAACCGCGCGAGCAGCTCCCCGTCCAGCACCGGATCGGCCGCCAGGTTGAACGCGCCGCGGACATCGCGCAGCACCGCCCGCACATAGCCGTCGGCCGCGTCGTCCGTGTGCAGCAGTTGCAGTCGCAGCCCCGGGAGCCCGGGCAGCAGCGGCAGCAGATCCGGCCGGATCAGCTGCCCCGGGAACCAGCGGCCCGCGAAGATGCGCCGCTGCCCGCTCGCCGACTCCTCCTTGAACTGGAACGCCGGCCGCATCCGCACCACCCGGGTCTGCGGATGGTCGCGTTCGAAGGTGTCCAGGACCCGCTCCAGATACGCCTTCTCCCGGGTGTACGCGGCCCCCGGCCAGCCGTGCGTCGGCCAGGCCTCCGACACCGGCGCGCCGCCGGCCGGCCCGGGGGAGTAGGCGCCCACCGACGAGGCGTGCACGAGGACCGGGACGCGGGCGGCGGCGACCGCGTCGAAGACCCGGAGCGCCCCGAGCACGTTGGTCCGCCAGGTCGTCAGCGGATCGCGGATCGGCTGGAACCGCCAGGCCAGATGGACGACCGCGTCCGCGTCCGCCACGTACCGGGCGAGCCGGGCCGTGTCGCCCTCCAGCGACAGATCGACCTCCGCCCACTCGGCCTTCGTCAGGGTCAGCCGGGGCCGGCGGCGGGCCAGGCCCAGGATCGAACCGACCCGTGGCTCCCGCTCCAGGGCCCGCATCACGCTCGTGCCGACGTTCCCGGTGGCGCCGGTGACGACCACCCGCAGTCGCTCGCTCGGGTTCATGCCTCGACCTTCCGCCATCGCGCCCGACCCCGCACGCGGACTGTACCGGTCACCGTTGGTGATGTCATCGGTCGCGAGGGTGAGCGAGCGGGCTCACGATGGATGCTCCAGGGGGCCCCTCGCGTACCAGGAAGGCCGGAGGACCGCATGCTGCTCCCCGACAGAACCACCGTCTCCCGACTGCTGCGGGCCTTTCGTGCCCTGGAGCGGACGGTGCTGGCCCGGCCGCACGACCCGGCGGCCCGCAGGCGGTTGGAGGACACCACGTACACCCTGTGCGTCCTGATGGGGGAGCGGACCGCAGGGGCGGCGGTACGTGCCGCCGAGCGGTACGTGGCCCGGCCCGCCCCGCCGGCGGCCTCACTGCCCGCGGCCGCCGCCGCGGCCCTCGCGCCCGCCGTACCGCCCTCGGCCGCGCGCGTGGCGTCCGACCCCCAGCCGCCGCTGCTCCGGACGACGGTGCTCCCGACGCCGGTGCTCCAGGGGGCCGCGCCTGCGGCGCCCGCTCTTCAGACACCGGACCTGGAGTCGCGCGGTTCGGCGCCGGCGGGCGGGGTACCCGCCGAGTAGGCCGGCCTCGGGGGCATGCCCCGACGGGAGGTGCCGCCATGGACGGGTCACGGCTCTCGCCGCGAGAGCGGCGGATCCTCGACGAGATCGAGCAGGACCTGGCCGAGGACACCTCCCTCGCCCGCCTCCTCGGCGCGCCCCCGCCCCGGGCCGGGCCCCGCCGGCGGCACCGCCTCCGGCCCTCGTGGCACCGGCCGTCCTGGCGAGCCCCGCGCTCCGCCGCGGTCGCCGCCGTCCTCGGCCCCGTCGCCCTCGTCCTCTTCGTGGTCGCCGTGGCCACCGGCACCCCCGGTCTGGTGTGGGCCTTCGTCGCCGTCTGGGTGCTGACCCTGGTCTTCCTGACGCGGCTGCTGCTGCGCTGGTCGCGCCGCCACCTGACGGGCGACGAGCGCCCCCGTCCCGACCAGGGGGAGATCCGTTGACCGTACGGCGCCGGGACCGCGCCTCCGTGTCGTACGGGCCCGGGACCGCGCCTCCGCCTCGTACGGTCAGTTGCCCCGCGTCCCGAACCGCCGCCACAGCCACAGCGACAGCGCCGCGCCGAACGCCGCCCCGATCAGCGCCAGCGGCAGCCGGGCCGTGGAACCCGACGGCACCTCGTCCTTCGGCGTGCCGTGCGGACCCGTCGCGGCCGCCGCGCGCAGATCCGTCTTCCGGGTGTCGCCGCCGTCCTGCGGACCCGCCTGTGCCTGTGTCTCGTCGCGAGCCGCGTCCGGCTTCGCGCGCCGTTCCTCGGCGGGCTTGAGGGACCCCACGGGGACGACCCGGCCCCAGGAGCCGAAACCCCAGTCGAGCAGCTCGCGGGTCTCCTCGTACACGGCGAAACCGTCGCCGCCCTGCGGGTTCATCACCGACACCACCAGGGTCCGGCCGCCGTGCCGGGCCGCCGCGATCAGCGTGTTGCCCGCGCCGGTGGTGTAGCCGTTCTTCACCCCGATCAGGCCGGGGTACGGGGCCACCCCGTCCGCGCCGGTCAGCAGACGGTTGGTGTTGACGATGCCGTACGACCAGCCGCCGGCCGGGAAGTCGGCGTACGGGGTCGAGCAGTAACGGGTGAACCGCTGGTCCTGGAGTCCCGCCCGGCCGAACACCGCCAGGTCGTACGCGGAGGAGACCTGGCCCGGCGCGTCGTAGCCGTCCGGGGAGACCACCCGGGTGTCGAGGGCGCCGAGCGCGCGGGCCTTCTGCTGCATTTTCTCCGACATCGCGTCCCAGCCGCCGTTCATCGCGGCGAGCACGTGCACGGCGTCGTTGCCGGAGCTGAGGAAGACCCCGTTCCACAGGTCCGACACCTTGTAGGTGTAGCCCTCCTTCACCCCGACCAGGCTGCTGCCGTCGCCGATGTTGTACAGCTCCTCGTCCTGGACGGTGTGCTGCTCCTCCGGGTCGTGACCGGGCAGCGCCGTCAGGGCGAACAGGGTCTTGAGAGTGCTGGCGGGCGGCAGCTGCTCGTGCGCGTTGCGCGCGGCGAGCACCTCGCCCGTCGACGCGTCGGCGACCACCCAGGACAGCGCGGAGACGGACGGCAGCTCCGGGGCGCCGCGCAGGGGCTGCACCTGGGTGCCGGAGCGGCCGAGCCGGGCGGGATCGACGACCTGGCGCGCGGGCGGGGTGGGCTCCGTGACCGCGGCGACGGAGGACGCGGTGGCGACCGAGTCCACTGAGGCGGCGGAGGCGGCGGGGGACGCGGAGGCGGCGGGGGACGCGGAGGCCGCGGAGGCGAGCGAGGTGAGCGAGGCGGCCGAGGCCACTGGGACCGGCAGGGCGAGCAGCAGTGCCGTGGCACCGGCGGCGGTGTGACGGACAGCGGGCATGACGATCATTCAGCCACCGTAAAAACCGCTCCCGGGCCCCGCAGATCGGAGTGCGCCGTCCGGCGTAGCCGTCGACCCTCGCCCGTGCCCGCTCCGGCGGCCCGGATCCGCGTCCCCGGCTTCCTCTCGCGGCTCCCGCGGCCGGCGGCCGTCGGGGGGAGCGCCCCGCGTCCGGGGCGGAGCACCCCGCCCTCGCCCCGGCCCACTGCCGGAGCGGCAGGGCATCCTGGTGACGTGTCCTCACTTCCGCATCAGAGCAGGCCTGTTGGCCAGGCACCCGCCGCCGACTCCATGTCCGAACATATGGTCGTCTGTGGTGACGACGTCCTCGCCCACCGTCTCGCGACCGAGCTGAACGAGATGTACGGCGAACGGGTCACCCTGATCGTTCCGCCGCTCGGTGACGGCTCCGCAGGGCAGCCCGCATCGCGCGCGGGGCGGGCGATGGCGCTCTTCGGACGGGTGACGGCGGCCGTCACCCGGACCGCCGGAGCCGCGACCACGACCGGGAACGGGGCCGGGAGCGGCAACGGGAACGGCGTCGGGAACGGGACCGGCATCGGGAACGGGGCCGGGGCGGTGGCCGGTGCCGGCAGCGGGGGGCCCGGGGGCGGTGGCACGGACGAGCCGCGACCGCCCGTACAGATCATCGAGTCCGCCGAGGCCGACGACGCCGTGCTGCGCGACGCCGGCGTGGAACGGGCCGCCGCGCTCGCGCTCGTCCTCGATGACGACGAGCGCAACATCCGCGCCGCGATGACCGCCCGCCGCCTCAACCCGCGCCTGCGCCTGGTCATCCGCCTCTACAACCGCAAGCTCGGCCAGCACTTCGCCACCCTCCTCGACCAGGCCGCGATCTTCGCCGACCCCGGCCTGGCGCCCGGCAGGCCGGACGCCGCGACCACCGTGCTGTCCGACGCCGCCACCGCCGCGCCCGCGCTCGCCGCGACCGCCGTCGTCGGCAGCAAGAAGGTCATCCAGGCCGGCGGCCTGCTGCTGCACGCCGTGGACCGCAACCCGCCCGGCCCCGGGGAACTCGCCGACCCCGGCCTGTGCACCCTCGCCCTGCTCTCCGCGACCAGCACCGACCCGGCCGGCAGCGAGGGCTCCGACCTCAGCGGCGACCAGGCGCCCCGCCTGCTGCCCGCCGACGACGAGGTGGCCGCCGCCACCGGACGGGCCACCCTCGCCCTCGAAAGGGTCGACTACGAGGGTCCGACGCGGCCCGGCGGCTGGTTCCGCTCCGCCCGGCTCCCGGTCGGCTCGCTGTTCTCGCGCCGGGTGCGCTGGTCGGTCGCCGGGGTCGCGGCCGCCGTCACCGCCCTCGCCGTCGCGTCCACCCTCACCACCGGCGACAACGTCCTGCACGCCGCGTACCTCATCCTGCTCGACATCTTCGGCATCGGGGATCCGGCCGTCGACGAACCGACCAGCCGGCAGGTCCTCCAGATCCTCGCCGGCCTCGTCGGACTGCTCCTGCTGCCCCTGGTGATCGCCGCGCTCCTGGAAGCGTTCGGCACCTTCCGCAGCGCGACCACCCTGCGCCGGCCGCCCCGCGGACTCTCCGGCCATGTGGTGCTGCTCGGCCTCGGCAAGATCGGCACCCGGGTCCTCGCCCGGCTGTGCGCCATGGACATACCCGTGGTGTGCGTCGAGGCCAATCCCGAAGCCCGCGGGATCGCGCTCGCCCGGCGGCTGCGGGTGCCGACCGTCGTCGGCGACGTCACCGAGGAAGGCGTCCTGGAAGCCGCCCGGATCCACCGGGCCCGCGCCCTGCTCGCGCTCACCAGCGTCGACATCACCAACCTGGAGGCCGCGCTGCACGCGCGCTCGATCAACCCCGGGCTGCGGGTAGCGCTGCGGCTGTACGACGACGACTTCGCCACCGCCGTCTACCGCACCCTGCGCGCCGTACACCCGCACGCCCTCACCCGCAGCCGAAGCGTCTCCCACCTGTCGGCTCCCTCGTTCGCCGGGGCGATGATGGGGCGCCAGATCCTCGGCGCGATCCCCGTGGAACGCCGGGTGCTGCTGTTCGCGGCCCTCGACGTCGCCGAACACCCGCTCCTGCAGGGCCGTACGGTCGCCGAGGCGTTCCGGCCCGGTGCCTGGCGGGTGATCGCCTGCGGCGACGCGGGCGTCCCGTCCGACCGCGCCGGATACGGGCCGCTCGGCGAACTGCCCGACGACCTGGTCCTCGGCCCCGGCGACCGCGTCGTGGTCGCCGCCACCCGCCGCGGCTTCGCCGAACTCCAGGGCCCCGGCTGTTCCACGACGACATCGACCACCCCACCTGGTCGCTGACCCTCAACGGCGTCCTGGCGAAGTCCAGC
>NZ_JBEYHT010000109.1:0-9969 GCF_040635425.1 Streptomyces laurentii
GCCGACGATCCGGTCCACCGCCGCCGCGATCAGGGCGTCCCGCTCCTCCTCCGTGAAGACCTCCGGCAGCGTGAGAGCCGCCCGTCGCCGGCCGCGAGTGCGGCGGACGGCGGCTGCCGGCCGGACCGGCCGGACCGCGCTCCGAACGCACCGCGTGATGGGCGGCGTGCGCGGGATGCGTGGCCGGGTGATGCGCGCGCGGGGCGGCCAGCTGCGAGCCCTGCAGGCCCGCGCCGCGGGTGGCGGACGGACCGCGTCCCCCGCCGGCTCCGACGGCCTCGCGTACCGGCTCCCCGTCCCCGGCCGGGCGCGGCGGGAACAGGCCGGGCACCGGCCGGTTCCCCGTCGCCACGGGCAGCGAGGGCACCAGGCGGCGGCGGGACCGCAGCTGCTCGCGCATCCGGTCGCGCAGGTCCAGGATCCAGGCCTCCACGACCGCGATGACCGGCTCGCACCAGGGCAGTGCGAGCAGGATGAGCAGTCCGGCGGCCCAGCCGAGCAGGACGTCGCTCAGCCAGTGCGTACCGAGGTACACGGTGGTCAGGCCGACACCGAGCGCGACCACGGCCGACGTCGCGGAGAGGTAGCGGCGGGCTCTCGGGGTGGTCGCCAGGTAGGCCAGGATGCCCCAGGTCACGACCGCGTTCGCGGTGTGCCCGGACGGGAATATGTCACCGCCCGCGAACAGCTCGGCGGAGCCGACCTGCGTCGCGTAGTGGGGACCGGCCCGGCCGAGTCCGAGTTTGACCGCTCCGACCGTGACGTTGAGCAGGAGCAGCGCGGCGCCGAGGGAGAGCAGCGGGCGCAGGGTGTGCTGGCGCCAGGAGCGCCAGCCCAGCCAGGACGCCACCATGACGGCGGTCGGGCCGCGCTGGCCGAGGACGACGTAGTAGTCGAGGAAGGCGTGCAGCTCCGGCCACTGCTGGTAGGGCCGGAAGAGCATGATCTTCCAGTCCAGGGTGACCAGCCAGGTCGAGAGCAGCACGGCGACGACGATGACCAGATAGAACGCCAGCGTCCCGCCGAAGAGGGCGAGACGCGTCCAGGTCATCCGCGGGACCTCTATCTTCGGCGGTTCCGGCTCCCGGTCCAGCCGGGCAAAGATGTCGGTACGCACCCAATCGACGTTACAGGGAGTGAGTGGCGACCTTGGTCGTTCCGGTCTCTTCGTGATGACGATGTGATGTGGAGTCCCTCTCGCGTGGGGCTCGCTTCCCGCCTTCCGTCGGAAAATCCGATGACCTTGGACCCATTTGCGTGAGGTGCGATTTCCGTAAGTCTGTTTGACGGGTCGGTGAATTCCTCGTTCGGGAGACCGTACGGAATTCGGCCGAGCCGACCCGGCCGACCGGAGTGGCGTACGCCACACCGGCGCCCCGCCGGGGTGAGACCTTGGCCACGCGCTCGGGGCTTGAACTCGCGTACGCTGACGGCTCACTCGCCCGTCGATGCCGGGCCGCCCCGGGGGTCACGGCTCCCGGTACGGTGCCCGCCGAGCGCGAGGGCTTCACTGGGAGGTACATGCATGGCGCGGACGATCGCGGCTGGAAAGCGGCGGACGGGTCCCCTCGGCCGCGGCACCGGCAGTGGCACCGGGCGCGCGAGCGGGCCCGGGACCGGGCCCGCCGCCGGAGGAGGAGCCGGCGGACCCGCCGGAGCCGGACCTGCCGGAGCCGGACCAGGGCGCGGCGCTCCGGGTGAGCCCGGCGCCAAGGCCGGCACCAACCGCTGGGTCGTCCTCTTCGTCCTCTGCGTCAGCCTGCTGCTGGTCGCGCTCGACTCGACCGTGCTGCACGTCGCCGTGCCCTCCCTCACCGAGGACCTGCGGCCCAGCTCCACCGCCCTGCTGTGGATCGTCGACGCCTACCCGCTGATCTGCGCCTCGCTGCTGATCCTCTTCGGCACCCTCGGCGACCGGGTCGGCCGCAGACGGGTGCTGCTCCTCGGCTACGCGCTCTTCGGCATCGCCTCGGCGATCGCCGCGCTCGCCACCGCCCCCGCGGTGCTCATCGCCGCCCGCGCGCTGCTCGGCGTCGGCGGCGCGATGATCATGCCCGCCACCCTGTCGCTCCTCCGCGCCGTCTTCCCCGACCGGCGCGAGCGGGCCACCGCCATTGGCATCTGGACGGCGGTCGCGGCCGTCGGCGCCGCCACCGGACCGGTCCTCGGCGGCTTCCTCGTCGAGCACTACTGGTGGGGCTCGGTCTTCCTGATCAACATCCCGCTGATGGCGCTGATCCTGCCGATAGGCCGGCTGCTGCTGCCCGAGTCGCGCGGCGGCTCCGACGGCCCCTGGGACGTCCTCGGCGCCCTGATGGCGGCGGCCGGCGTGCTCGGCGCGGTCCTCGGCGTCAAGCGGCTCGGCGCCGGCGACACCCTGTTCGAGCTGCCGACCGCCGGCCCGCTGCTGGCCGGCGCCGCGCTCCTGGTGCTCTTCGTCCGGCGGCAGAAGCGGCGCGCCCACCCGCTGATCGACATGCGGCTCTTCGGCCGGGCGGCCTTCACCACCTCCGTCGGCTGCATCGTGCTCGCCATGCTGGCCCTGGTCGGCCTGGAGCTGATCGCCGTCCAGTACCTCCAGCTCGTCCTCGGCCTCAGCCCGCTGCAGACCGGCCTGCGGCTGCTCCCGCTGACCTTCGCGGCGATGGCCGCCGGCGCCACCGGCTCGTACACCCTGCGCAGGATCGGGCCGCGCCGGATGGTCGGCTGGGGCTTCGTACTGACCGCCGCCGCGGTGCTGCTGCTCGTGCTCATGGGCCAGCACGACCGGCCGGTGCTGCTCACCGTCGGCTTCGTGCTGCTCGGGTTCGGACTGCAGACCACGCTCTTCTCGGCCTACGAGTCGATGCTCAGCGAGGCGCCGCAGGAAAGCGCGGGCGGGGCGGCGGCGATCGGCGAGACCTCGTACCAGCTCGGCGCGGGCATGGGCATCGCCCTGCTCGGAAGCGTCATGAACGCGGCGTACGCGCCCGGCCTGGCCGGTCTCTCCGGTGTCCCGGACGGTGCCGCGCGGGCCGCCGCGAACTCGCTCGGCGAGGCCTATCAGGTCGCCGCCCGGCTCGGCGGCACGGCCGGCGAGACGCTGCATGCCGCCGCCCGCCACGCCTTCGTGAACGGGCTCCACGTGACCCTGCTCGTGAGTGCGGGGCTGCTGCTGCTCGGCGCGCTGATGGCGCTCCGGCTGCCGCGCGTGATGGAGTGCCCGCCGGCCGACGACCTGGACCAGGACCTGGACCCGGGTCCGGCCGCGGAGTCCGCGACGGACGCCGGCCGGAAGCTGCCGGCCGCCGGGCCGTCGCTGTCCATCCCGGCCAGTCGTACGCCCGCCGAACCGGCCGTGACGGTACGCCGGAGCCGCTGACGGGGCCCCGGGCCTCATCGACCCGGACCTGTCCCACCCCGGCGACGCGGCGCCCGGAGGGGGAGCCGAGCCGCGGAAAACAGGTCAGCTCTGGTTGAAGAAGCCGCCCTGGCCGCGGCCCATGGTCTCGCCGGTGACGATCTGGGTGTCGGCCGGGGTCAGCAGGAAGACCCGGGTCGCGACGCGCTCGATCGAACCGTGCAGGCCGAAGGTGAGGCCGGCGGTGAAGTCGACGACCCGCTTGGCGTCGTCCGGCTCCATGGCGGTCAGGTTGACGATGACGGGTACCCCGGCCCGGAACAGCTCGCCGATGCCCCGGGCGTCCCGGAATCCGGCGGGCGAGACGGTCGCGATCCGCCGGCCCCGGTCCTGTGCCGTGTCGGACGCGACCTGCACCCGCGGGTCCGTCACCCAGGCGTCGTTGCTCTCGGCACCGTCGGCGTACTCGTCGTCGTAGTAGCGCTCGTCGTGGTCCTCGACGAGTCCCAGCCAGGCACTGGCCTTGCGCACCGATCCCATGGACGCCTCCTTTCAGCGCGGTCACTCGTGGTTCCGCAATCCCTATCGTCGTCCATGATGCGGATCGCGCGCCAAGTGGATAGTCGGCGCGCAGGGGATTCGTGACGGTACTGGTGCACAACGACAGGCCCTGTATCTGGCGATTCGTCAGGTATTTTGCGGTATACGGGGCCTGACAGGGGGTTGGCCGGGACCGTGCAACTCAAATGATGAAAGTCGGGCCGTAAGGGTGACGACACGGGCGTTCGGGTGACCGAAAGTCCCCGGTACGATGCCGGACGCCGCTGCGCGGATCTCGCGCACACGCTCACGGGGGAGTCACTTGTTCGGAATAGTCAGGCCCTGCACGCACCGTCTCACCGAGGGTCTCAAGACGGAGTGGATGGCCCATCTCTGCGGACTCTGTCTGGCGCTTCGTGCCGATCACGGCCAGTTCGCCCGGGTCGTCACCAATTACGACGGCCTGATCGTCTCGGTGTTGACGGAGGCCCAGATCGGGCGGACCGACGCCGGACGGCGGACGGCCGGGCCGTGCCCGCTGCGCCAGATGCGGAGCGCGCCGGTGGCACGGGGCGAGGGCGCGCGGCTCGCCGCCGCCGTGTCCCTGGTGCTGGCGTCGGCGAAGATACGCGACCATGTCGCCGACCGGGACGGGCTGCTGGCCCGCCGGCCGGTGGCCGCCGCCGCCCGCCGGGTGGCCCGCTCCTGGGACCGGGCCGGCGCCCGCACCGGGCGGGAACTCGGCTTCGACACCGCCGTCCTGGTCGACGCGGTCGACCGGCAGACCGGCATCGAGTCGCTGGCCGGCCTCGGCACGTCGCTCCTGGTCGTCACCGAGCCGACGGAGACGGCCACCGCCGCCGCCTTCGCGCACACCGCGGTCCTCGCCGGCCGCCCCGGCAACGCCGCGCCCCTCGCCGAGGCCGGCCGCCTCTTCGGACGCCTTGCCCATCTCCTGGACGCCGTCGAGGACCAGGGCGCCGACACCGCCGCCGGTTCCTGGAACCCGCTCACCGCGACCGGGACCTCCCGCGAGGAGGCCCGCCGGCTCGCCGACGACGCGCTGCACGGCATCCGTCTGGCGCTGAAGGACGTGGAGTTCGCCGAGGGGCGGCTCACCCACGTACTGCTCGCGCACGAGCTGCGGAACTCCATCGACCGCGCCTTCGGGACGACGACCTGCTCGCACGGCGTGCGGGGGTCCGGGTACGGGCCCGGCCCCGGACCGGTGCCGGGCAACCCGTACGCGCCCGAGGGGCCGGGGCCCGTCCCCGGCAACCCGTACGCCCCCGGCCCCGGTGGCCCCGGAGGCCCGGGCGGGCCGTACAACCCTGGTCCGGGCGGTCCCGGGGGCCCCGGCGGGCCGCTGCCGCCCCAGCCGCCGGACCGCGGCCGCGGGCTGCTGGCCGGCTGCGCCGTCTGGCTCGGCCTGGCCTGCACCTGCCAGATGTGCTGCGGGACGTACGAGGGCCCGTGGAGCCGGCAGCGCCGGGACGGGCTGTGCGCGCACTGCGACCCCAGCAACTGCTGCGATTGCTGTGACTGCTGCAGCAACTGCTCGGACTGCGGCTGCTGCGGCGACAGCTGCTGCTGTGACGGCTGCGGCTGCGACTGCTGACGCGTGCCCCTCGGGCATCCGGCCCCTCGGACGGCCGGCCCGTCGGGCGCCAGGTCCGTCAGGGGCTCGGTCCGTCAGGCGTCCGGCCCTTCGGGGGTCGGGCGCCGCAGCGCGTACACCGTGACCGGGTTGCCGTGCATCTCGTCCTCGCGCAGCGGGGTGAAGCCGAGCCGCTCGGCCACCCGTACCGAGGGGGTGTTCCCGGGCCGGATCATGGCGGTGAGGTACGGCACGTACGCCGCGTCGAGCGTCGCGAAGCCCCAGTCGATACAGGCCCGGGCCGCCTCCGTGGCGTAACCGTGGCCCCAGGCCTCGGCCCGGAACGTCCAGCCGATCTCCACCTCGTCGAACCGCGGCCAGTGATTCAGGCCGCAACGGCCCAGGAACTCGCCGGTGGAGCGCAGTTCGACGGCGCACAGGCCGTGGCCGCGCTCGGCCCACTGGCGTTCGATCGTGGCCAGCCGCTCACGGGCCTGCCGGAGGGTGTAGGCGCCCACGAAACGGTTCACCCGTTCGTCGGCGTGGAGGGCGACGAACGCGTCGGCGTCGTCGGCTCGCAAGGGGCGCAGGAGCAGCCGTTCCGTCTCGATCACCGGGCCACCGTACAACCGCCCCACTCGCCCGCGCCGGGGCATTTCGCGGGGCGGGCCGGGGACGATCCGCCCAGCCTCCTCCGTCCCGGGAACAGGCGTGTGGAAAGGTGACGCACCATGAGCACGGATGCATCACAGAGCCTGCGGGACTGGCGGCGCTGGAACGAGCAGCGCACGGCGGCGGTCGCCTCGTCGTACGGGCCGCTCTCGCTGACCGGGACGTACTGGCTCTCGGACTTCCCGGATGGGCGGATCCCGTCCGTGCCGGGTGACTGGCGGGCGGACGGCGACGAGGTGATCCTCACGGCGGACCCCGCAGGCGACGCGGACGCCGAGGACGCCCTCACGGTCGACGGCGCGCCCCTGACCGGCTCGGTGCGGCTGACGGCCGATCACGCCCCGGTCCACGAGTCCCGGGTGGCGTCGGGCGGGCGGCGGCTGGTGGTGCTGCGCCGCGAGGGGGAGTGGGCGGTACGGGACTTCGACCCCGGCTCGGAGGCGCGGCGCGCGTTCCAGGGCATCGAGGCCACCCCGTACGACGAGAGCTGGGTGCGGCCCGGGACCTACCGGCCGTACCCGGAGGACCGGCACGTCCGGGTGGCGAACGCCGACGGCAAGGAGCGCGGGCTCGGGCTCGCCGGAGAGCTGTTCTTCGAGCTGCACGGCGCCGAGCACAGCCTCCAGGTGGCCGTCGAGGACGACGGCACGCTGTGGGCGGTCTTCGCGGACGCCACCAGCGGGCGGGGCAGTTACCGGTTCCGGTTCCTGCGGCCGGCGGCGCCGGCGGCGGACGGCTCGGTGACGGTGGACTTCAACCGCGCGCTGCTGCCGCCGTGCGCGTTCGCGCCGCACTTCATCTGCCCGTTCCCGCCGCCGGGGAACACGCTGGACACGGCGGTGGCGGCGGGCGAACGGCAGGTGAGGGAGGGCTGAGCGCACCCCGCTCCGGACCGCCCCCGAACCCCCTTCGGAACACGCCCCGGAAGACGAACCGGAACGTGAACCGGAACGTGAACCGGAACCGGGGCCGGGGGCGCGGTCCACCCGCCGGTCCACCCGTTCCGCATCCCCCACGCGCGTAGACACGCCATGCGGGCGGTCTTGTGCGCTCCGGTTTTCCGGGCCACTATCCCCGAGTGTGACCTGTCAGGAACACGTCACTCCTACGGTGTCGTGCTCCAGCACCCGCACCCAGTACGACGGTTGACGGCCGTGCGGCCGGAAGGCGTCCTCGCGGCGCCCCCTTCCGTACGACCCGAGGCCTCCCCCACAGCGCCGGCCCCCAGGCCGCGCCTCACGGGTCCGACACCCCACTGCGGACCCCCGATTCCCCTCTGGAGGAACGAAAAGTGAGGATCACGCGCACCACCCCCACACGCACCGTCCGCCTGCTCGCCGTCGCGGCCGGTCTCGCCGCCGCGGCGGCCGTCGCGGTCCCCGCCGCGAACGCCACCCCCACCGGCACCTTCAGCGCCGAGCAGCTCGACGCCGTCGACGACGCGGTGCTGAGCGCCGACGTGGCCGGCACCGCCTGGCGGATCGACCCGGCGACCAAGACGGTGGTCGTGACCGCCGACTCCACGGTCTCGCAGTCCGACATCGCCAAGATCAAGCAGAAGGCCGGGGCCGGCGCGGGCGCGCTGCGCATCGAGCGGACCCCGGGCGTGTTCAACAAGCTGATCTCCGGCGGCGACGCCATCTACGCGAGCAGCTGGCGCTGTTCGCTGGGCTTCAACGTCAAGGACAGCGCGGGCAACGACTACTTCCTCACCGCCGGTCACTGCACCGACGGCGCGGGCACCTGGTGGTCCAACTCCGCCCACACCACCACCCTCGGCACCACCACCGGGTCGAGCTTCCCCACCAACGACTACGGCATCGTGCGCTACACCAACACCTCGGTGGTCAAGTCCGGCACGGTCGGCAGCGTCGACATCACCAGCGCCGCCAACGCCACCACCGGCATGTCCGTCACCCGCCGCGGCTCCACCACCGGCATCCACAGCGGTACGGTCACCGGCCTCAACGCGACCGTGAACTACGGCGGCGGCGACATCGTCTACGGCATGATCCAGACCAACGTCTGCGCCGAGCCCGGCGACTCCGGCGGCCCGCTCTACTCGGGCAGCCGCGCCATCGGCCTCACCTCGGGCGGCAGCGGCAACTGCACCTCGGGCGGGACGACGTTCTTCCAGCCGGTGACGGAGGCGCTGAGCGCGTACGGCGTGAACGTGTTCTGATCCGCCCGCTCCACCCGTTCCCCCGTACGGCCTGCGGAAACGGCCCCGGCGGACCGCCCGTGAGGGTGGTCCGCCGGGGCCTCCGCCGCTGGGTCAGGAGGAGGCGGTGGCCGCCGCCCTCGGCTCCCGTCCCTCCCGCTTGAGCGCGGAGACCACCACGGTGATCGCGGTGCCGGCGACCGCCCAGGCCGACAGGACCAGCATCGAACCGAGCATGTCGTTGCCCTTGAAGTACGCGATCGAGCGCGCCGCCCAGGTGCCCGCGCCCGGTGGCAGGGCCGGGCCGATGGCCTGCCAGAACGGTGGCAGCATCGGCAGCGGGAAGGCGCCGCCCGCGCTCGGGTTGCCCGCGACCACGATGATGAGGATCGCCAGGCCGATGCCGACGATCCCGAACAGCGACTGCAGGGCGAGGGTGGTCGCGCCGACCGCGAAGACCACCAGCGCGCCCAGCCCCCACAGGGCGGGGATGCTGCCGGGCAGGGCGCCCAGGATCGGGCCGACGATGAGCGCGCCGCCGAGCCCGCCGAGGATCGCGTAGACCGCGAGCACGCCGAGCCGGATGACCGCCCGCTCCGCGTTGGCGGGCCGCGCGCCGGCGCTGATCGCGAGGATCGCGGCGCAGATGTAGCCGCCGACGCACCAGCCGATGACCAGGTAGAAGGCGGAGAGTCCGTTGAAGTCCTGGGGGGAGGCGGGCGCCACGTCGACGACGCGCAGCCGGCGGTGTTCGGCCGCCGCGACCTGCCGGAACGTCGCCTCCAGAGTGAGGGAGAGCGCCTTGCCGCCGCCGGAGGCGACGAGCAGGGTGTCGGTGGGGCCGGCCGGGGCGGAGATCAGCGCTCCGTCGATGTCCCGGTTCAGGATCTGTTTCCGGGCCTCGGCCTCGTCGGCGACGGCGCGCGGGTCGAGCGGCCCGCCGGGCAGCTGGTCCAGCCGGGTCACCAGGGGTTCGGAGACCCGGGGCGGCGCCACCACGCCGAAGGGGACGTCCTTCGGCTGCGGATGGTGCAGGGCGCCCACGTAGGAGGCGATGAACAGCAGCTGGAGGGCGAAGACGCCCGCGACCAGCAGGGCTGCTCGGGGGGTGACGGCGCTCTTCAGTTCGTCGACGAGACTCATTTCCCCAGGCTCGGGGAGAGTGATCGTTTCCGCAGGCCGGGTTACTCCACATGGGTGATCTTGGAGGGCGAAGGGGCCGCCCGCCTCGGTATTCGTACGGGCGTTCGAAGATGGGTTAAGGTGAGAAAAAGGGGGTGGGAACGTGTGTACGAATTCGAGCGGGAGCGTGGAAGGCGGTGCGGCATATGCCGGGATTCACGCATCTGCACACCGCGTCGGGCTACTCCGTGCGGTACGGCGCCTCGCACCCCGCCCGGCTGGCCGAGCGCGCCGCCGAGCGCGGCATGGACGCCCTCGCCCTCACCGACCGTGACACGGTCGCGGGCGTGGTCCGCTTCGCGAAGGCCTGTGAGACGGCCGGCATCCGCCCCCTGTTCGGCGTCGACCTCGCGTACGAGCCCCCCGCGCCGTCCCCGGACGGCTCACGGTCGAGAACACCGGCGAGAAACTGCCGCCACACCTGGTCTCGACGCTCACCGAACCATTCCAGAGGGGCACCGAGCGCATCCACGCCAA
>NZ_JBEYHT010000110.1:0-9265 GCF_040635425.1 Streptomyces laurentii
GTCCTGAACCTCGATCATGGGCATGACTCAAGGTTCGTCCCCAGGAGCCGGTGCCGACGGAGCCGGTGACGGCAACTCCCGCCGACGCGGCCGGATCGACCTGCCCGGCGCGGTCCTGAGCACCGCCGGCCTCTTCGCCGGGGTATATGGCGTGACCCGCGCGGGTGAGCACGGCCTCGATGCCCCGGCCGCGGTCTCCCTGCTCGCCGCCGTCGTCCTGGTGGGCACCTTCTGGCGGGTGGAGAACCGTACGGCCGACGCCCTCATCCCCGTACGGATCCTGAAGCGGCCGGAGATCGCGCTCGGCAACCTCGCCGCGCTGTTCGTTTTTGGCGGCGAGACGGCGCTGATCTTCTTCACGGGGCTGTACGTCCAGGACGTTCTGGGCCTGTCGTCGCTCGTCGCCGGCCTGGTGCTGCTCGGCATCGGCGTCGGCCAGATCATCGCCGGCACCCTCGGGCCCCGCCTTCTGCGGCGCGTCCCGCCGCGCACGCTGCTCGGTGTCTCCCTGACCCTCCAAGGTGCCTTCATGCTGCCGCTGTCGGCAGCGACCGCGGACCCGCGCTGGCTGGTCCCGCTCGTCGCCACCCAGTTCGTGAACGCCTTCTTCTCCATGACGGCGGCGCTCTCCTTCATGGTGATCGCCACCTCCTCCGCCGACGCCGGCACCCAGGGCATGGCGACCGGCATGGCCACCGAGAGCCAGCAGGTGGGCATGGCCATCGGAATCCCGCTGGCGAGCGCGGTCTTCGTCGCCGCGGCCGGCCCCGGCGTGCCGACCGCCGTCGGCCGGCTCACCGGCATCCACCTGGCGATCGGCGCCGTCGCCCTCTGCCAGATCGCCGCCGGACTGCTGATCCGGGCGGCGCTGCGCCGGGCGGCCGCCGGGCGCCGGCAGCGTACTCACTGAGCCGACCGGGCCGCCGACACCGCCGCCGGCCACCGGACTTCATAATCGACGGGATGGAACGCATCGTGAACACGGACCTCGGCGGCTACCTGCGGCAGATGCGCGAACGCGTCCGGCCCGAACAGCGCGGGCTCCGCCCCGGCGGCACCCGACGGGTCCCCGGACTGCGGCGCGAGGAGGTGGCCGCGCTCGCGGGCGTGAGCCAGACGTACTACACCCGGCTCGAACAGGCCCAGACGGCGCACGCCTCGCCCCAGGTCCTGCTCGCGCTCGCCCGCGCCCTGGACCTGGACCCCGACGAACGGGACTACCTGCTCAAGATCGGTACGCCGGTACGCGACCCGGAACGGCCGGCGCCGTGCGACGACCAGGTGAGCCCGGCCACGCGGATGCTGCTGACCTCACTCGGCACCGTGGCGGCGGCCGTCCTGAACTACCGCTGCGACGTCCTCGCCTGGAACCCGCTGTTCCACCGGCTCTTCGCGCCTCACCTCGACGCCGACGCGCCGGAACGGTCCGAACAGCGGCCCAACGTCATCCGCGCGAACTTCCTGGACGACGACGTCCGCGCGCTGTACGCGGACTGGGCGACGGAGTCCGCGTCGAACGTGACGTATCTGCGGTTCATCTCCGGCAACCACCGGCACGACCCCAAGCTGGCCGAACTGATCGGCGAACTGACCATCCGGAGCGCCGAGTTCGCGGAGCTGTGGTGCCGCCACCGGGTGGCGAACTGCATCGAGGGCACCAAGGTGCTCCGTCATCCCGCCGTCGGCGAGCTGGAGTTGATGTACCAGTCCGCCGACCTCCAGGATGGCAACATCCTGAAGGTCTACCACGCCGAACCCGGCTCCCCGCACGAAGCGGTGCTGCGCCTGCTCGACCCGGGCCCGGGCCCGGGCGCGGCCCCCGGGCGCTCCCGCTGACCGCGAGCGCCCGGCGGGGCGGGTCAGTCCTCGGGGACCAGCCGGATGCCGGTGACCAAGTCAGGCTGGATGCGGACGACATGGTCCGAGAGCTGGTCGGTCCAGGGCTTGAGGATCGCCCGGTAGCGGGCCGCCTCCTCGGGGTCCGTGACCAGGTGGCAGTAGCCCGTGACGACGACGCTCCAGCCGAGCCGGGCCGTGAGGTCGATGTCGTCGGCCTCGTACGCGACGACGACGCCGCGCGCCCCCGCCTGCTGGGCGTGCAGCGTCAGCGCGGCGCCCTCGTGGGTGCGGATGATGATGTCTCCGCCGTCCACGAGGTGGTTCACCGGGCGGATGGCGGGGAGGGCCTGCCGGGTGAAGACGATCCGGCCGAGCGGTACCCCGGACAGGAGCCGCAGCGCCTCGTCTCCGTCCAGTTCGACCGTACGGCGCCGGGGCTCCGCACCGGTGTCGGCGGCGCGGTCGGGGGCAGGGGCGGCGGCTTCGTTCACTGGTGCCTTCCTGGGCCTTGCGTGGGGAGTCGCGGCGTGCGCGACCGAGGCGGGGCACACCGGCCCCGGTGCCCTCAGTAGACGGCACGCGCCCAGCACGGGGAAGGGCCGTTCGGCCCCTGCCGTCTCGGCGACGCCTCCCTGTTCACTGAGGAACGGACCTCGATGGTCCCACGAGACGACAGGCGGCGGACATCGGAGGCCGGGAAGTGGGGAAAGGCATGATCGGAGTGGTGGGGCACGAGGATCTGCCGCCGGACACGTCGGCCCTCGTCGAGCGGGAGCTGCGGGTACGCCTGGAGCGGTACGCCGAACCGGCCCCCGGTCTGGTCCGCGCCGGCGCCGGCCCCGCCGCCGCGTTCGCCCGCGCGATACGGGCCGCCGGACGCGGCCTCGTCGCCCTGCTGCCCGCCCAGGGCGCTGTGCCCGCGCCGCTTCCCTCGCGCGCCGTGGAACCGGCCCGCGAGGTGATGGCGCTCGCCGCCGAGGTGCGGCTGCTGGCCTACGACCCGGCCGACCGCGACGCCTGCGTCCGCGCCGACGAGGCGCTGATCCAGCACTGCGACCACGTGCTCGCGGTCTGGGACGGATCGCCCACCAACGGGCGGGACGCCACCGCGCACATGGTCGCCTACGCGCGGGCGCGCGGGAAGCAGGTGGAGGTCGTGTGGCCGGTCGGGGCGGTACGCACGCCGGTACGGGGCGCGGCCCGGTCCGCCTGAGGCGCGCCCGCCGGACCCGGTGCGGCGCGGATCGCGTTCTACCGGGTCGTCGTCGTGCTCGATGGCGGCCATGCTCGGTGGCTGTCGCGCTTGGTCACTGTGGTGAGAGACGTGTGGTGTGGATTCACGGGGTACGGATCGTGGGGCCCGGCGCCGTTACGGGCGCGGTGCGCCGCGGGGGCCGGCCCCGCCGTCCGCCGGTGTGCTGCGGCGGCGCGGTGCGAGGGTCGCGCGCGGTCGGTTCGTCCGGCCGGGGTCCGGTCCGGTTCGTCCGGTCCGGACCCCGCCGCCTTGCCGGCCGCCGCCCGTCCGTCAAACGGGTGGAAGCTTGGGCGGCCCGGAGATGCCGGCCCCGGCCCCGGGGGACGGTCCGGGTCGCAGCGGGGCGGGCACCCCAGGTCGCGAGAGAGAGTCGACCACGGGGGCCGGGAGCGCACCTAGGGCCGTTCGACCCTGGGGGACCGGGGCCGAACGGCCTGGGGTCCCTGTTGTCATACTGACGATCGATTCCGTGTCCGGGCCGGGTGGCCCGGACCGCTGGCCCCCACCGCCGTGGTGGCCGACGCCCTGACCAGGAGTTGCTGGTGAAGCACCGTCCCACTCGTCCGATCGCCCCCGCGGCCGCGGCGCCGCGTCCGACGTGCTGACCGCCGGCCGGCCCGCCGCCGGTTCCGGCGAGCCCGTGCGGGTCTTCCTGCTCGACGACCACGAGGTCGTCCGCCGGGGTGTGCGCGACCTGCTCGAGGCCGAACCCGACATCGTGGTGGTCGGCGAGGCCGCGAACGCGCGCGAGGCGCTGGCCCGGGTGCCCGCGACCCGGCCCGACGTGGCCGTGCTCGACGTCCGTCTCGGCAACGCGACCGGCGGCGACCACGAGGGTGTCGAGGTGTGCCGGGAGCTGCGGGCCGAGCTGCCCGAGCTGGCCTGCCTGATGCTGACCTCGTTCGACGACGACGAGGCCCTGTTCGACGCGATCATGGCGGGTGCCGCCGGATACGTGCTCAAGCAGATCGGCGGCTCGGACCTGATCGCCGCCGTCCGTACGGTCGCCACGGGCAAGTCCCTGCTCGACCCGCGGATGACGAGCCGGGTCATGGCCCGGATCCGTGAGCCCGAGCCGGAGCCGGAGTCGTCGGTGCCCCGGGAGCTGGACCGGCTCTCGCCCCGGGAGCTGGAGATCCTCGATCTCATCGGCCTCGGTCTGACGAACCGCCAGATCGCCGAGCGGCTCTTCCTCGCCGAGAAGACCGTGAAGAACCGCGTCTCGTCCATCCTCGGCAAGCTGGGGGTCGGCCGCCGGATCCAGGCCGCGATGATCGCCGAACGCCTCCGGGAGAACCCGGGCCGCCCGCCCGTTTCCTGAGCCGAGCGCAGAACTCCCGCCCTGCTTCCGGGAGTTCACGTAAAGGGCCGCCCGGAGAGAGGGCGGCCCTTTACGCGTCACCCCCAGGGCCTTTCTTTTGGATCTTGCTGGGCTCGCGTGCCCCGGCACGCGCGCTCGCCGCGTTGTCGTCGGTCGCCAACGCTCCGCGTTGTCTCCCTCCTCCGCCTTGCGATCACCCGCACCGGACCCCGCTCCCCGACCCAGCCTGATCCAAAAGAAAGGCCCTACGGGCTCAGTCCGTGTGCAGCGGCGCGCTCCAGGTGATGCGCGTGCCCTGGGCGTACTCCTCCGGCGCGTCGACCAGCAGGCTGCCCCGGCACTGTTCCGCCCGCGAACTCATGTTGAGCAGACCGCCGGTGGGCCGCGCCGCGCCCAGGCCGATGCCGTCGTCCGTGACCGTGAGCAGCAGCCGGTCGGCCGGGTCCGGCACCGCCACCACGACGTCCGCGCGGCTCGCCCGCGCGTGCCGCGCGATGTTGCTCAGCGCCTCCGCCGTCACGGCCAGGACGTGCTCCGCCAGGTCGGCCGGCACGGTGCTGTCGACCGGGCCGGTGATCCGTAGCGACGGGTTGAAGCCCAGGTGCTGCGCGGCCAGTTGGACCGTCTCGGCGAGCCGCCGGCGCAGCGCCGGGCCGTTGCGGTCGTCGTCGGCGGTCCGCAGTTGGAGGATCGTGGAACGGATGATCTGAATGGTGGCGTCGAGGTCGTCGACCGCCCGCGTGACCCGCTCCGCCGCGCCCGTGTCGTCGATCGTCCGGGTCGCGCTCTGCAGCGTCATGCCGGTGGCGAAGAGCCGCTGGATCGCGACGTCGTGCAGATCACGCGCGATCCGGTCGCGGTCGTGCAGCACGGTCAGTTCCTCGGACTGGGCGCGCCGCCGGGCGAGTTCGAGGGCGATCGCCGCCTGGTCCGCGAACCCGCTGATGAGCAGCGTCTCGGTGGCGTCGAAGCCCTGTCGGCCGGCCTTGCGGCTCAGCCGCAGCGCGCCGCACCCGGCGTTGCTCACGGGCAGTGGTACGGCCACCACGGGTCCGTGCGCGTCCCCGGCGCCGCCCAGCGGCGTGGCCCGCGGATCGGTGCGTACGTCCGTCGTCACGACCGGCTCCCCGCCCTGCGCGGCGAGACCGGCGAGCGACCCCGTCGCGGGCAGCACGGCACCCCGTACCAGCTCGGCGGTGTCGCCGTGGGCCATCTCGACGGTGAGGTCGCCGGCCGGGCCGGAGGGCAGCAGGACGGTCGCGAGGTCGGCGTCGGCGACCTCCATGGCCCGCCGCGTGATCAGCCGCAGGACGTCGTCGGTCGCGGAGCCCGCGAGGAGCGCGCGGGTGATTTCGCCCAGCGCCTCCAGCCGGCGCTCGCGGCGCCGGCTGTCCCGGTAGAGCCGGGCGTTGTCGATCGCCACGCCCGCCGCCATCGACAGCGTCGTGAGCACCGCCTCGTCGTCGGCGTCGAAGGACCGGCCGCCGCGCTTCTCGGTCAGGTAGATGTTGCCGAAGACCTCGTCGCGGACCCGGATCGGCGCCCCGAGGAAGGTGCGCATCGGCGGGTGGTGCGCCGGGAACCCGAAGCTGCTCGGGTGGCTGCCGAGGTCGTCCAGACGCAGCGGTGCCGGATTGTGGATCAGCTCGCCGAGGATGCCGTGGCCGCACGGCGCGGGACCGATCCGCCGCACCATGGCGTCGTCCATGCCGACCGGCAGGAACCGGGACAGCTGCTCGCCGCTGTCGCCGATCACGCCGAGCGCCCCGTACTCGGCGTCGGTGAGGCTGGCCGCCGCCTCCACGATGCTCCGCAGCACCTGCGGCAGCTCCAGGTCGCGGCCGAGGTCCATGACGGCGGTGAGCAGGCCGTGCATACGCTCGGGGACGTCCAGCCGGGGCCAGGGCGTGGGCTCGTGCGGGGCGGTGTCGGTCATGTGAGGGTGATGCTCTCGATCTGCCGAGGGGCGTTGCGTTCGGACGGGTTCGGTGGTGTGCTCGGTGGTGCCGCCGCGGTCGGTGCGATCGCCGCGTACGCGCGCTCGCGGTCGGTCCCGGCGCGCGGCCGACCCGCCGGACTGGCGGGACCCGGGGCCGCGGAGGTCCCGGACCGGCAGGGCCGGGGGGCCGTACGGACCGGGCCGTGACCAGGCCCCGGTCGGGGCCTGACGTGCTGTGACATCGCGCGAGGGCGCACCTCGGAGCCTAGTCGATGCCCCCCTGCCGAACGGGAGGGGCCGTTCGGCCCTCCCGGCTTTTCGGGCCCCAGGACTGTTCGGCCCTATCGGGGGAGGGGGGCCCGACGGAGATCATCTGGGGCGGCCGGAAGACCGCCGCCTCTCCCGTCCCCCGTGTGCGGGCGTCTTCCGGCCGTATCCCGCATCACGTAAGGAAAGGTCGCCGTCCTGTGGACGAGGCACAGAGCATTCAGTTGAAGCCCGTGGAGCAGCCGTCGCCCCCGGGCCCGGACGCCGAGACAGGCGCCCAACGGCCTTCGTGGGTGTCCTGGCTCACGACGACGGACCACAAGCAGATCGGAACGCTCTACCTCTGTTCCGCGCTGTTCTTCTTCGTCATCGGTGGCGTCATGGCCCTGGTGATGCGAGCGGAGCTGGCCCGCCCCGGCACCCAGATCCTGTCGAACGAGCAGTTCAACCAGGCGTTCACCATGCATGGCTCGATCATGCTGCTGCTGTTCGCCATGCCGCTGTTCACCGGCTTCGCGAACTGGATCATGCCGCTCCAGATCGGCGCGCCCGACGTGGCCTTCCCGCGCCTCAACATGGTGGCGTACTGGCTGTATCTCTTCGGCTCGCTGATCGCCGCGGGTGGCTTCCTGACCCCGCAGGGCGCCGCCGACTTCGGCTGGTTCCTCTACGCGCCGCTCTCCGACGCCATCCACTCGCCCGGCATCGGCGCCGACATGTGGATCATGGGTGTGGCCCTCTCCGGATTCGGCTCCATCTTCGGTTCGGTCAACTTCATCACCACGATCATCTGCATGCGCGCGCCCGGCATGACGATGTTCCGTATGCCGATCTTCACCTGGAACGTGCTGCTGACCTCGCTGCTCGTCCTGCTGGTCTTCCCGGTCCTGGCGGCGGCCCTCTTCGCCCTGGAGATGGACCGGAAATTCGGCTCGCACGTCTTCGACCCGGCCAACGGCGGAGCGTTGCTCTGGCAGCACCTCTTCTGGTTCTTCGGACACCCAGAGGTCTACATCCTGGCGCTGCCGTTCTTCGGCATCATCTCCGAGGTCATCCCGGTCTTCTCGCGCAAGCCGATGTTCGGCTACATCGGTCTGGTCGCCGCGACGATCGCCATCGCCGGTCTCTCCGTGACCGTGTGGGCCCACCACATGTACGCGACCGGCGGCGTGCTCCTGCCGTTCTTCTCCTTCATGACATTCCTCATCGCCATCCCGACCGGCGTGAAGTTCTTCAACTGGATCGGCACGATGTGGAAGGGCTCCTTGTCCTTCGAGACCCCGATGCTCTGGGCCGTCGGCTTCCTCGTCACCTTCACCTTCGGCGGTCTGACCGGTGTCATCCTGGCGGCCCCGCCGCTGGACTTCCACGTCACCGACTCGTACTTCGTGGTCGCCCACTTCCACTACACGCTGTTCGGCACGGTGGTGTACGCGATGTTCGCCGGCTTCCACTTCTGGTGGCCGAAGTTCACCGGCAAGATGCTCGACGAGCGGCTCGGCAAGATCACCTTCTGGACCCTGACCGTCGGCTTCCACGCCACCTTCCTCGTCCAGCACTGGCTGGGTACCGAGGGCATGCCGCGCCGCTACGCGGACTACCTCGACGCCGACGGCTTCACGGCCCTGAACACCATCTCCACCATCGGCTCGTTCATGCTCGGTCTGTCGTTCCTGCCGTTCTTCTACAACGTCTGGAAGACCGCCAAGTACGGCAAGAAGATCGAGGTCGACGACCCGTGGGGCTACTGCCGCTCGCTTGAGTGGGCGACCTCCTGCCCGCCGCCGCGGCACAACTTCCTCAGCCTGCCGCGCATCCGCTCCGAATCCCCCGCGTTCGACCTCCACTACCCGGAGATCGCACAGGTCGACCGCCTGGAGAACCAGCCTCAGGAGCAGGACAAGCAGCCTCAGGAACTGGTGAGCCAGCGGTGACCGGCGGCGTGCTCGCGCTCGGAATCGGCGCGGTGACCGCGTCGGGATGCGTCTGGTACGTCCCCGCCCTGGTCGACCTGCGGGCCGGCGCCGACCGTCCGGTGTCCCGGCGCCTCGCCGCGGCCGGCTGTGTCACCGGCTGGACCACCTCCGCGGTCACCACCCTGCTGCTCGTGCTCGGCGTGCCCGTCCCGCCGGTACTCGCCGTGGTGGCCGCCGGAGCCGTCGCCGTCGTCGTCCTGCGGATCCGGGCGATCGTCCGGCGCCGCGCCGAGGAGCGGGAGGACGCCGCATGCTGGGCGGCCCTGGACTGGGCCGCGCCCGGGCGACACGGGCCGAGCCCGGCGCTCGTGGCCGGCACGATCGGCGGGGGCCTCGGCCTCGCCCTGGTCACGGCGCTGCTGCTGCTCTGGGGCCGGGACCACGGCGTCGGTACGGTCCTCGCCGTGACGGCACCCGCGGCCGTGGCCGGCGGCGCGCTCCTGGCGGCCTTCGCCGGGACCGCCCGCCCCGCCGCCGGACCCCGCGAGGCGGCGGTACGGCGGCCCGGCACCCGGGGCGCCGAGGTGAAGGCCCTCAAGCAGAGGTCCTGATCCGGAGAGCCCGGAACAGAACACCGGAGGCCGGGGCCTCGAAGCCGTGATCACGGCTTCGAGGCCCCGGCCTCCGGTGTCTCGCCACCGCCCCGGCACGGCACAGGGTGGAGCCCC
>NZ_JBEYHT010000111.1:0-8756 GCF_040635425.1 Streptomyces laurentii
CGTTCCGTGAGCTGCTCGCGCGCGCCCGGGAAGCCGACCTCGCCGCCCTCGCCCACCCCGTGCTTCCCGCGGGCGGTTACGCGCCGCGCAGGACCGCGCCGGTGTGCTCGGCGGCCATGGCGACCGCGGCGTCGCGGGCCGCCGTCGCCTCCTCGACCGTCAGGGTGCGGTCGGCCGCGCGGAAGCGCAGCGCGTAGGCCAGGGACTTCTTGCCGGCGTCGATCTGGTCGCCGGTGTAGACGTCGAACAGGCGGATGGACTCCAGGAGTTCACCCGCGCCGCCGGCCAGGTAGTACTCGACCATCGCGGCCGGGACGCTCTGGTCGACGACCAGGGCGACGTCCTGGGTGGCGACCGGGAAGGCGGAGATGCTCGGGGCCTTCACGGCACCCTCGCTCGCGCGCTCCAGGACGTCCAGGTCCAGCTCCATGGCGCAGGTGCGGGCGGGCAGGCCGAGGGCCTTGACCACCCGCGGGTGCAGCTCGCCGCCGTGGCCGGCGAGGGTCTTGACCCCGTCGACCATGACGTGGAACGCGGCGCACCGGCCCGGGTGCCACGGGGCGTGCTGGTCAGCGTCGATCAGCAGCTGCGCGCCGGACTCGGCGGCCACCAGGCGCGCGGCCTGGATGGCGTCGGCCCAGTCGGACGGGCGGCCCTTGCCCCACCAGCCGGCCTGCTCGCGCGAGCCGGAGAGGACGACGGCCACGCGGCGCGGCTGCTCGGGCAGCACGCTGTTGACGCGGGCGATCTCCTCGTCGCTCGGGCGGCGGTCGACGGGCAGACGGACGGCGACGCCCGGCTGGCCCTCGGTCGGCCGGAAGACCAGGCCGGTCTCGAACAGCGCCAGGTCGTGGCTGCCGCGGCCGTCGTTGCGGCGCAGCGCGCCGAGCAGGCCCGGCAGCAGCGTCGTACGGAGCGCGGGCTCCTCGTCGGACAGCGGGTTGACCAGGGTGACGACCCGGCGGCGGGCGTCGTCCGCGTCCAGGCCGAGCTGGTCGAAGACCTGCGCGCCGATGAACGGGTAGTTCAGCGCCTCGACGTAGCCGGCGCCGGCCAGGGCGCGGCCCACCCGGCGGTGGACGCGCTGGCGCTCGGTCAGGCCGCGGCCGGCCGGGGGCCGGGGCAGCGTGGAGGGCAGGTTCTCGTAGCCCTCCAGCCGGATGACCTCTTCGGCGAGGTCGTTCGGCGCGGCCAGGTCGGGACGCCACGACGGCACGGTGACGATCAGCTCGTCCTGTCCGTAGACGTCGCAGCCGATCTCCTGGAGGCGGCGGACGACGGTCTCGCGGCCGTAGGCGACGCCCGCGACCTTGTCCGGGTGGTCCGCCGGCATGGTGACGGTGCGCGGCGCGGAGGGCGCGACGACCTCGGTGACGCCGGCCTCGGCCGTACCGCCCGCGAGCAGCACCAGCAGGTCGGCGCAGCGCTGCGCCGCCGCGGCGGCGGCCTTCGGGTCGACACCGCGCTCGAAGCGCTTGGACGCCTCGGAGGACAGCTTGTGGCGGCGGGCCGTGCGCGCGATCGCGATCGGGTCGAAGTGCGCGGCCTCGATGACGACCTCGGTGGTGGCACCGGCGAGGTCGGCGTGGTCGGCGATCTCCGTGTCGGCGCCGCCCATGACGCCCGCGATGCCGATGGGGCCGCGGTTGTCGGTGATGACCAGGTCGGCCGGGTCGAGGACGCGGACCGTGCCATCGAGGGTGGTGATCTTCTCGCCGGCCTCGGCGCGGCGGACCCCGAGGGGACCGTCGAGCCGGGTGCGGTCGTAGGCGTGCAGCGGCTGGCCGAGCTCCAGCATCACGTAGTTGGTGATGTCGACGGCGAGCGAGATCGGGCGCATGCCGGCCTTCTGGAGGCGGCGCTTGAGCCAGATCGGCGACCGGGACTCGGGGTCCAGGCCGACCACGGTGCGGGCGGTGAAGCGGTCGCAGCCGGCCGGGTCGGCGACCTGGACCGGGTAGCCGTACGCGTTCGGCGCGGGCACGTCGAGCAGCGCCGGGTCGCGCAGCGGCAGGCCGTACGCGATGGCGGCCTCGCGGGCGACGCCGCGCATCGAGAGGCAGTAGCCGCGGTCCGGGGTGACGGCGATGTCGAGGACCTCGTCGAACAGCTCCAGGAGGACCGTGGCGTCGGTGCCGATCTCGTGCTCCGGCGGCAGCACGATGATGCCGTGCGTGCCGTCGTCGCCCATGCCGAGCTCGTCGCCCGAGCAGATCATGCCGCGGGACATCCGGCCGTACGTCTTGCGCTCGGCGATCCGGAAGTCGCCGGGCAGCACGGCGCCGGGCAGGGCCACGACGACCTTGTCGCCCTCGGCGAAGTTCCGGGCGCCGCAGATGATCTCCTGCGGCTCGCCGGTGCCGTTGGCCTGGCCGACGTCGACCGTGCAGAACCGGATGGGCTTCTTGAAGTCGGTCAGTTCCTCGATGGTGAGGACCTTGCCGACGACCAGCGGGCCGGTGAGGCCGGCGCCGAGCTGCTCGACGGTCTCGACCTCGAGGCCGGCCGAAACCAGCTTGGCCTGCACGTCACGGCCGGTCTCCGTCGCCGGCAGGTCGACGTACTCCCGCAGCCAGGAAAGCGGGACCCGCATCAGATCTCCATCCCGAAGGGCCGGGTGAAACGAACGTCACCCTCGACCATGTCTCGCATGTCTTCGACGTTGTGGCGGAACATCAGCATCCGCTCGATGCCGAACCCGAAGGCGAATCCGCTGTACTTCTCGGGGTCCACACCGCAGGCGACGAGCACCTTCGGGTTGACCATGCCGCAGCCGCCCAGCTCGATCCAGCCCTCGCTGCCGCAGGTGCGGCACGGGCGGTCCGGGTTACCGACGGACTCGCCGCGGCACACGTAGCAGAGCATGTCCATCTCGGCGGACGGCTCGGTGAACGGGAAGAAGTTCGGACGGAGCCGGGTCTTCATGTCCGAGCCGAAGAGCGCCTGCACCATGTGGTCCAGGGTGCCCTTGAGATCGGCCATCGTCAGGCCCTCGTCGACGGCCAGCAGCTCGATCTGGTGGAAGACCGGGGTGTGCGTGGCGTCGAGCTCGTCGGTGCGGTAGACGCGGCCGGGGCACACCACGTAGACCGGGGGCTCCCGGTCGATGAGGGTGCGGGCCTGGACCGGCGAGGTGTGCGTACGGAGCACGACACCGGACTCGTCGCCCGTCGTTCCCTCGGGGCCCTGGACGAAGAAGGTGTCCTGCATCTGCCGCGCCGGGTGGTCCGGCACGAAGTTCAGGGCGTCGAAGTTGAACCATTCGGCCTCGACCTCGGGACCCTCGGCGACCTCGTAGCCCATGGAGACGAAGACATCGGCGACGCGCTCCATGAGGGTGGTCAGCGGGTGCCGGGCGCCGGCCGGGACGCGGTCGTACGGCAGCGTGACGTCGACGGCCTCCTCGACGAGGACGCGGGCGTCGCGCTCGGCCTCCAGCTCGGTCTGGCGGGCGGCCAGAGCCTTGGAGACGGCGCCGCGGGCCTGGCCCACGATCTTGCCGGCCGCGGCCTTGGCCTGCGGGGGCAGCGCGCCGATCTCGCGGTTGGCGAGCGCCAGCGGCGAGGTGCCGCCGGTGTGCGCGGTCTTCGCCTGCGCGAGCGCGTCGAGGTCGCCCGCGGCTGCGAAGGCGGCGATCGCCTCGTCCCGCATGCGCTCGATCTCTTCCGGTTTCAAGGCTTCGACCTCGACCGGGTCGTACGACTTATTGGGTGCCGACATCTCTTCCCGTGTTTCCGTTGGCTGGCTGGGCGGTCCCGCTCGACGTCAAGGGCGCAAACGTGCCAAAGGACGAGTCTAACGGGGCGCGGGGACGCGAATGAGCCCGTAGGCGGCCCGGGCGGCTCCTGACCTCGGTCCGTCTCGGCCGGTGAGACACGAGACGCGATCCGTCGCCGCTTGTGGCGGCGGTGGGATCAGACGAGGTGGGCCGGGGTGCCGACGGGCAGGATAAATCGGAACTCGGCCCCGCCACGGGGACCGCGTCCGACGGTGATCGTGCCGCCGTGGGCCTCGACCAGGCCCTTGACGATATAGAGGCCGAGGCCGGTCCCGCCGCGCTTGCTGCCCCGCCAGAAGCGGGTGAACACGCGGCCCATCGACTCCTCGGGGATACCGGGTCCCTCGTCGCTCACGGTGACCTCCGTCCCCTTCTCCCCGTCGGTGGTGGCCATGGTGGGTGCCACGTCGATGGTGACCGTTCCGCCGCCGTGGCGCACCGCGTTTTCCAGCAGGTTGCCGAGGATCTGGTCGATCTTGTCGGGGTCGGCCCACAGGTCCGGCAGACCGGGCCGGACCCGGACGAAGAAGCTCTCGGGGGCCTGGCCTCGGGCGGTGTGGGCGTGGACGTGGCGGCCGACGGCGGCGGCGATGTCGACGCGCTGGCGGCGGACCTCCAGACGGCCGGAGTCGATCCGCGAGATGTCGAGGAGCTCGGCGATGAGCCGCTTGATGCGGCCGGCGTCGGCGTCGACGGTCTCCAGCATCAGCCGCTTCTGGTCGTCGGTGAACCGCTCCCATTTGGCGAGGAGCGTGGCGGTGAAGCCCTTGACGGAGGTGAGCGGCGAGCGCAGTTCGTGGGCGACCGTGGCGATCAGCTCGGCGTGGCTGCGTTCGGTACGGCGGCGGGCCTCGGTGCCGCGCAGCGAGACGACGACCCGGCGGACGGGGCCGGTGGGGCGGGTGCGCAGATAGCGGGCGGAGACCAGGACCTCGCGGCCGCCGGGAAGCAGCAGATTGCGTTCGGGCTGGCCGCGGCGGGTGGCGAGGCCGCCGTACGGGTCGGTGAGCGCCCACCAGCGGTGGCCCTTGAGGTCTTCGAGGGGCAGCGCCTGGTCGAGCGGGCGGCCGAGGGCCCGGGCGCCGGGCACGGCCGTGATGCGGCTGGCGGCGGCGTTGAAGCAGATGATCCGGCCGGTCTCGTCGGCGACGACCAGGCCGTCGGGCAGGTCGTCGGGGTCGATCCCGAGCTCCGGTCCGAATCCGTACCCCGGGCCGGACCCGGAACCGGGTCCGTTTTCCGGACCGCCGCCCGCGCTGACGCCGGCGCCCGGGTGGCCGCCGCCCGGTCCTGGACCGGCTCCCGGCGCAGACGCCGGGGCGGGCCGGGTGTCCGGGCCGGGTCCCGGCCCTGATCCGGACCGCGGGGCGGCTTCGCTTCCGTACGGGACGGGGGCGGCGCGCGGCCCGGGTACGGGTGGAGGTTCCGCCCCGTATGGCGCGGCGCTCCGTGCCTGTGCGGGACTGCCCGTACCGACTGTCATCCCCTTATCCCACCCCTCCGTGTAACGCAGTGGGCCCCGAGTTGGTCACCCTACTAGGCCCAGGGGGCGCATGGAGGGATCAGAGGGTGGTTCGGGGCGGGCGCTGGGCGCGCGCGGAGGCGTACAGGCACACGGCGGCGGCGGTCGCGAGGTTGAGGCTCTCGGCCTTGCCGTGGATCGGGACGCGGACGACGGCGTCGGCGAGGGCGCGGGTCTCCTCGGGCAGGCCCCAGGCCTCGTTGCCGAAGACCCAGGCGGTGGGGCCGCCCATGGTGCCGGCGTCCAGTTCGTCGTCGAGGTCGTCCTGGCCGGCGCCGTCGGCCGCGAGGATCCGTACGCCGACGCTCTTGAGGCCCGCGACGGCCTGCTCGACGGGGACGCCGACGGCGACCGGGAGGTGGAAGAGCGAGCCGACGGAGGCGCGGACGGACTTGGGGTTGTACAGGTCCACGGAGGCGTCGGTGAGGACGACGGCGTCGGCTCCGGCGGCGTCGGCGCAGCGGAGCACGGTGCCGGCGTTCCCGGGGTCGCGGACGTGGGCGAGCACGGCGACGAGCTTGGGCCGGGCGGCCAGGATGTCCTCGAACGGCGAGTCGAGGAAGTGGCACACGCCGACGAGGCCCTGCGGGGTGACCGTCTGGGAGACCTCGGCGAGGACCGCGTCGGAGGCGTGGTGGACGCGGGCGCCGGAGGCGCGGGCCGCGTCGACGATGGCGGCGTAGCGCTCGGCGGCCTCGACCGTCGTGAAGAGCTCGACGAGGGTGGGCCGGCCGGCGGTGCCGCGGTGCTCGACGGCCTCGCGGACGGCCTGCGGGCCCTCGGCGAGGAAGAGGCGGTCCTTGCCCCGGAAACTGCGCTTGGCGAGCCGCCGGGCGGCGACGACGCGCGGTGAACGCGGGGAGATCAGCTCGGGGGTGGCCATGTGCCTGCGGCTCTCTGACTCAAGTGACGGCAGCGGTGGGGCGGGGTGGCCGGCGCCGGACGGCGGACCTTGGGGTCGGTGCCGGGCGGACGGCCGGAAGGGGCGGTCAACGCGCCGGACCCGCAGGCGCGGGGCCTGCGGGTCCGGGCAGAAGTACTGCGGCCTGGAAGATCAGGCAGCGGCCTTCGGGGCGTTGACGTCGGCCGGGAGGGCCTTCTGCGCAACCTCGACCAGCGCGGCGAACGCGTTGGAGTCGTTGACCGCGAGCTCGGCCAGGATCTTGCGGTCGACCTCGATGTTGGCGGCCTTCAGACCCTGGATGAGGCGGTTGTACGTCATGCCGTTCTGGCGGGCAGCGGCGTTGATGCGCTGGATCCACAGCTGACGGAAGTCGCCCTTGCGCTTCTTGCGGTCGTTGTAGTTGTAGACCAGCGAGTGGGTGACCTGCTCCTTGGCCTTGCGGTAGAGGCGCGAACGCTGACCGCGGTAGCCGGAAGCCTGCTCGAGGATCGCCCGGCGCTTCTTGTGGGCGTTGACTGCCCGCTTGACGCGTGCCACTTCTTAACTCCTTGTAGCGGGGCCGTGGGGGTACTCACACGACCCGAAAAACGGATGGGTCCCGGTCTCGACCGGATGCCCTCGTCGCCGAGGGCGGGAGATCAGATCAGATGCCCAGCATCTTCTTGATCTTGGCGGAGTCACCCGGGGCCATCTCGGCGTTGCCGGTGAGGCGACGCGTCAGCTTGGACGACTTGTGCTCGAGCAGGTGGCGCTTGCCGGCGCGCTCGCGCATGATCTTGCCGGAGCCGGTGACCTTGAAGCGCTTCTTGGCACCGGAGTGCGTCTTGTTCTTCGGCATGGCGCCGTTATCTCCTCGTCAGTGGCGCTCCCCCGGTGCGGACACCGGTACTGCCGGGAGCGTCAATTCTTCGTTTGATGGTTCCGGGCGGAACCCGGGGCCGCCGTCCGGCAGCCCCGTGGGATCACGCCTCGGGGTTCTCGGCCGGCATGTCGACCGGAGTGTCGGCCGACAGGTCGGCCGAAGCCTCGTCGTCGTCCTGGGCCGAGACGGGCGCACCGCCCAGACGCTCGGCCTTGCGGGCGGCCTGCGCCTCGCGGGCCTCGGCCATGGCCTCGGTCTTCTTCTTGTGCGGGCCCAGAACCATGATCATGTTCCGGCCGTCCTGCTTCGGGTTGGACTCGACGAAGCCGAGATCCTGAACATCCTCCGCGAGGCGCTGCAGCAGTCGGTAGCCGAGCTCCGGCCGGGACTGCTCACGACCACGGAACATGATCGTGATCTTGACCTTGTCACCCTGCTTGAGGAACCGGACGACGTGACCCTTCTTGGTGTCATAGTCGTGCGGGTCGATCTTCGGCCGGAGCTTCATCTCCTTGATGACCGTGTGCGCCTGGTTCTTGCGCGCCTCACGGGCCTTCATGGCCGACTCGTACTTGAACTTCCCGTAGTCCATGAGCTTGCACACGGGCGGACGGGCGTTCGCCGCTACCTCGACAAGATCGAGGTCGTACTCCTGTGCGAGCTCCAGGGCCTTCGCAAGCGGCACAATGCCAACCTGCTCGCCGCTGGGGCCGACAAGACGCACCTCGGGAACGCGAATCCGCTCGTTGATGCGGGGCTCGGCGCTGATGGATCCTCCTCGGTTGCACCACGCGACCGCCTGGCGGACGGACACGTCACGGTAGAACTGTCGAGACCAACCGAGCCGATGCAAGAAAAATGCCCCGGACGGGACACAGGCGGGGCTCCAAGGAAACCGGAGCGCCGCGGTCAACCGCGGGGCGCGTCATCGGGCGGCCCCATCGTCCGTACGGAACGATGGTCGCCACCAGACCGGTGACCCGCCGTCCGTGAGGACGGCCAGGTGGGAGTTCGGAGCCTCCACTTGTGGGCCGGACACACAGGTATCCAGCCGGTCTTTATGTGCCACAACCTTAGCAGGACCCTCTGGTCGGCGCGAACCACGCCGCGGCTTAGGCTGTGGGGCATGAGCGAGACGCCCCAGAACGAGTCGACCGACTCCGCCGTTCCTTCGAACCCTTCGGACACGCCCGACTTCTCCGCGATGACGCGTGACATCGCCGAGGTGCCGGCGGTCGAGGTGATCGTGACGGTCGCCGTCAACCTGATGAGCGCCGCCGCCGTGAAGCTCGGCCTCACCGAGGAGGGCGACGAGTACAAGGACCTCGACGAGGCCCGCAAGCTGATCCACACGCTCGCCGGCCTGCTCGACGCCGGTGTGCCGGAGATCTCCTCCTTCCACGCCTCGCCGCTGCGCGACGGCCTGAAGTCGCTCCAGCTGGCCTTCCGCGAGGCCTCCTTCGTGCCGGACGAGCCGGGCCAGGGCCCGGGCGAGAAGTACACCGGACCGGTGTACGGCTAGAAACCTCGAAGAGCCCCGGACCCTCGCGGGATCCGGAGCTCTCGGAGTCCTACGATCCACCACGACACACCTCCGGCCGCCACGGGTAACCCGTCGCAGCACGAGTACTGGCGCAACCAGATGCGCGACGGCCTGGTGGAGGCCTTCGAGCGCTCGTACCGGGGCAAC
>NZ_JBEYHT010000112.1:0-8348 GCF_040635425.1 Streptomyces laurentii
TCAGCCACGTGATCATTCTGATCGCCCGGAGCTGCCAACCGCAGCGACCGGGCGACTCGTCACGAGAGGCGAAGGTTGCCTGATGCGGCACTAGGGAGCGTATTGCGTCGTGATCAATCTCCGAGTTTGCCTGCGCGGCGGGGTCTGGGCAGGTAGACCTTCTTGGGTGACTCGCATGCAACTGACGCATGTGGAGTAGGAGTTCATCGAGCCGTACCTGCCGATCGGTGAGTACGGCCCGTACCCCGAGCGGCTGCGTCAGCAGTTCGAGGGCGTGATCTGGCGGTTCGAGACGGGCGGGCAGTGGCGGGAGATGCCGACGGAGTTCGGTGCATGGTCGACCGTCCACAACCGCTTCCGGCAGTGGCGTGACGCCGGAGTCTTCGAAGCCCTGATGGAGGGCCTGATCACACAGGCCGCGAAGCGGGGCGAGGTGGACCTGTCCCTGGTCGGCATCGATTCCACCACCGCCCGTGCCCACCACGACGCGGCCGGCATGCACCTGGAGGAGGAGGTCCTCACCGCCCTGGAGAAAGCCGCCGCCGAGGCGGAGAAGGCCAGGTCAAAGGGGGCGACTGCGGCGAACAAACCGGGCAGGAGACCGAAAGCGCCCCTGAGCGGGAAGAACGGCGACGCATCCGGCGACGGCACAAACTCCGGCTGAAGGCCGCCCTCCTCGGACGTTCCAGGGGCGGGCAGACCAGCAAGATTCATGTCGCTGGCGACCGGAAGTGCCGCCCGCTGGCGTTCATCCTGACCGCGGGACAGGCCGCCGACAGCCCGCAGTTCATCCCCGTACTGAGGAAGATACGGGTCCGCGGGGCCGTCGGCCGTCCCCGCACCCGCCCCGACGCGGTCGCCGGGGACAAGGCGTACTCGTCCCGCGGCAACCGCGCCCACCTGCGCAAACGCCGCATCAAGGCGGTCATCCCGGAGAAGAAGGACCAGGCCGCCAACCGGAAGAAGAAGGGCTCCAGGGGCGGCCGACCCGTCAGCCACGACGCAGACCTCTACAAGGAGCGGAACACCGTCGAGCGCCTGATCAACCGACTGAAGGCCTGGCGGGGCATCGCCACCCGATATGACAAGACACCCGAGAGCTGCCTCGCTGGCCTCCATCTCCGTGCCTCAGCGACCATGCGGAGCGCTCATTTGCGCAGTTCAAGGGGGTAGGGGAAGGGCGTGCCATGCAAACCATCCACCCGGCGCTCAAACACAAGGGATATCCCTGGTTACTTGGGAGTGACCGACTTCTAGAGTGAGCGGGCCCACGGGGCCGTCAGGCAGGACGATCCCTGCCCCGGAACCCGGATTCGCTCACTCCGAGCGGCGGGCGCAGAAACGCAATCAGTGAGGATCACTCCATGCGGCGAAGGTATGTCATGATCAGGTCAATTGGAATGCTGCTCGTCTCCCCCGTGGCCGCCGCGTCCATGGTCTCGGCGACCGCCGTCCCGGCGTCCGCCCAGACAGCGGCAAAGGGAGCGGAGCCGAAGATCGTGGGAGCAAAGGCCCCCGACCGGGTCCAGGACAGCTACATCGTCACCCTCAAAAGGGGGCGTTCCGCCGCCAGTGAAGCGAAGCGGCTGGCCAACGAGCACAACGGAAAGGTCACGCACGTCTACCGCCGGGCCCTGAACGGCTTCTCGGCCACCATGAGCGAGCAGGCGGCCCTGGCCCTCGCCGCTCATCCTGACGTCCTCCGTGTCGAGGCCGACCGCGAGGTCACGGTCTCCGCGACCCAGACGAACCCGCCGTCCTGGGGCCTGGACCGCATCGACCAAGCGAACCTGCCAATGGATGACGCGTACACCTACAACGGCACTGCCTCCAACGTGCACGCCTACATCATCGACACCGGCATCCGCACCACCCACGAAGATTTCGGTGGGCGGGCCACATGGGGCGTCAACACGACCACCGACAAGATCAACACCGACTGCAACGGACACGGCACCCACGTCGCCGGCACCACTGCCGGCAGCTCTTACGGCGTCGCCAAAGACGCGCATCTCGTGGCCGTCAAGGTGCTGCGCTGCGACGGTACCGGCAGCTTCTCCGGTGTCATCGCCGGCGTGGACTGGGTCACCGCCAACGCCGTCAAGCCCGCAGTGGCCAACATGAGTCTCGGTGGCCCGGCCAGTCAGAGCGTCGACGACGCCATCGCCGCCTCCTCGGCCTCCGGCGTCACCTACGCAGTCGCTGCCGGCAACGACAACACCGACGCCTGCTATCAGTCCCCGGCCCGCGCCACGGCCGCCATCACCGTCGGGGCGACCACGTCCAACGATGATCGTTCGTCGTTCTCCAACTACGGGACCTGCGTGGACATTTTCGCGCCTGGGAGCTCCATCACCTCGGCGTGGAAAAGCAGCGACTCCGCCGTCAACACGATCAGCGGCACCTCGATGGCCACCCCGCACGTCGCGGGCAACGCCGCGCTGATCGCCTCAGTCCACCCGGACTGGACGCCCGCACAGATTCGCGAGGCGATGGTCGCAGACGCAACCAGCGGCGTCATCAACGATCCTGGCACCGGTTCGCCGAACAAGCTTCTGCGCATCACCAGCGAGTCCCTCGCCAGTGACTTCAGAATGACACTGTCCTCGTCCTCGGGCCTGGCCAAGGGCGCAGCGTCGCTCACCACCACCATCGACACCGCGCTGGTCAAGGGCGACGCGCAGAGCATCACCTTCAGCGCCGAGGGACTCCCGGCCGGCGCCACGGCCACCTTCGGCCCGGCCGACGTCACCACTGGGCAGAGCGCCACCCTGACCATCACCACCTCCCAACTGACGCCCGGCGGTGTCCACCCGATCACCCTGAGGGCGACGACCCCGGATGTCGCTTACACGGCGACCTACACGCTCTCCGTCTCCACCGCCGAGTGCCAGAGCGGCCAGTACCTGGTCAACCCGAGCTTCGAGGAGCGCGGCACAGGCTGGACGGCCCCAGCTGGCGTCATCGGTGAGCACCTCGGGTGGCCCGCGCACACCGGAACCCGCAACGCCGTGATGGGCGGCAAGGGAACGAACGCCTCGGCCTCGCTGAGTCAGCGGGTGTCGCTGCCCGCCGGCTGCGCCCGGTACAGCCTGGACTTCTGGCTGGGAGTCGACACCGACGAATCCAGCAACGGTCCCTGGGACACCCTCAAGGTCCAGGTGCTGAACGCCGATGGCACCAAGGTCCTGAAGACCGTGGAGACCTACTCCAACATAAACGGCTACTCCGCCACTGGCTACTACCAGCGGTCCTTGGATCTCGCCGACTTCGCGGGCCAGGACGTCACCCTGCGCTTCCTGTACGCGGAGGACTACATCTGGCAGACCACCTTCGTCCTCGACGACATCACCGTGAACGTGATCTGACGCTCACGGATGCCGGTCGCGGTACGGTCCCGGCAGCGTCCGTGACCATCGGCCGGTCCGGGCCCGGGGTGGCATGCCGCCCCGGGCCCGGACGTGTTCCAGCCATTGATACGCCACCCGGCTGTGACTATGGTGCGAGCGTACAGCGCTGTCGGTACAGGAGGGGAACCACCGTGTCCTCGGGCCCCCAACCGTCCCGGTCCGCGAGCCCGACCTTGGTCGGCCGCGCGTCACTGCTCGCCACCGTCCGGTCGCACCTGGCCGCCGCCCGCCCGGTCCTCCTCACCGGCCCCAGCGGCATCGGCAAGAGCGCTCTGCTCACCGCACTCGGCACCGGTGGACAACTCGGAGAGCGCGTCCTGCGGATCGGGGGCACGCAAGCCGAGCGGTGGCTTCCTTGGACCGCCACCGTCGATCTGCTGCGGCACCTTCTCGGAGCCGGCGCCGACGAACTCCCGGACGGCCAGCGGGCCGCCGTCGATGCGATCCTGGTACGCGGCCGGGCCGACCGCAGCCCCGACCCGCACGGCGCCCGGCTCGCCGTCCACGGTCTGCTGAGCCGCTACGTGCACGGGGGACCAGCCCTGCTCCTGGTCGACGACCTGGACTGCGTCGACGCCGAATCCGCCGCCGTCGTCGCCTACGCGGTGCGCCGGCTCGGCAGCTCCGGCCTCGGCTGCGTCTGCGCCGCACTGCCCGGCACCCGCCCCCTTCACGGAGGCGTGGAAGTCCCGGTACCCCCACTTTCCCCGGGCCGGCTCGCCGAGATGCTAGCCCCGCTAGCCCTACCGGACCGCGTCGCCAACACCGTGCACGCCGACTCCGGCGGCAACCCGTTCCTGGCGCTCTCCCTGGCCGGTGCCGCCACCGACCGGCCCGTCGGCGACCTGCGCCCGCTACCACTTCCGCCCACCCTGCGGGCAGTGATCGCGCGGCGCCTGGAGGGCCTGCCCGGACAGGTGCGCGGCACCCTGCTCGCTGCCGCCCTGGCCGACGCGCCCACCGTCGACCTGCTGCGGCGAGCCGGCCACGAAGGGGCCGCGCGCGACATCGCCGAGGCGTCCGCCGCCGGGCTCCTGGTGCAGGGCGACGGCGGTATCCGGTTCACCCCGCCCGCCGTTGCCGCCGTCCTCGCTCACACCGCCACCGCCGAGCAGCGCGCTCGCACCCATCGCGCCCTGGCCGTCGCCGTCCCGCACGCCGCAGGACGGATCCGGCATCAGGCTCTGGCCGCCCCCGACCTGACCCAGGGCCGTTCGCTGGCCACCGCGGCCAGGATCGCGCTGGGCAGTGGTGCCCGCTCGCTGGCCGCCAGGATGTTCCTGCTGGCCGCCGACCGTACCCCGGCCGAGGCTGGCACCGAACGCTTCGAGTGGTTCGCCGCCGCGGCCGAAGCCGGGGCCGCCGAGTCCCTGCCGGAGATCGTGCACCAGGCTGCCGAGGCGGTGCTGTCCGCCAACGCGCACAGCTCCCAGCGGGTACGCGTCCGGCTCGCCCTGGCCGATCTGTCCAGCCAGGCGCTGGCCCGCATGGACGAGGTACTGGCCGGCGCCCTGGAAGACGCGGAAGGCGACGCTGCGCTCACCGCCCAGGTGCGGCTCCGGCTGGCCTGGGCCCGGATGGTCGGGGGTGACCTGCCCGGCTCCCGCAGCGAAGCCGTCGCCGCCGCCGACCTCGCCCGTTCCGCCGCCGACCGCAGCACCGAAGCACTGGCGCTGACCGTGCAGGCGCTCACCGATCGGCTGACAGCCCGCCCTGCCGAGGCACAGCGCGCCCTGACCGCGGCCCTCGACCCGCCCGCGCCGGTGCCCGACGGACTGCTGCCACTTTCGCCGCGCTTCTACGCGGCACGCTTCGCCTTCTTCGACGACCGTCTGGCCGAGTCACGAACGGAGCTGCTCCGGATGCTCAGCCGGGTGGAGCGGGGCCAGGGCGACGAACTCGTCCTGGTGCTACGTTGCCTGGCCGAGGTCTGCGCCCGGATGGGCCGCTGCCGGGACGCCCTGTACTACGCACACCGCGCGGGCCGGGTCGCCCGCGAATGCGGCACCAGCCCCGGCCCGGTCTGGTACACCAGCGCCGTCGCCGAACTGGCCGGCGGCAGCCTGAGCCGCGCCGCAGCCTTCGCCAAGCGGGGTGTCAGGGCCTCCGAGCAGGAGTACGACGCGATCCACATCGGCCGCTGCCTGCACGTCCTGGGACAGGTCCAGCTACGGCAAGGCGATCCCACAACTGCGGTGCGCACTCTGGAGCGGGTCCGCGAGGGCGAGCGCCGCCGGGGGCTGATGGCCCCCCTGGTGCTGCGCTGGCACGGTGACCTCGCCCTGGGCCTGGCCCGTCTGGGCCGCACTACGGAAGCCGCCCAGGTGATCGCCGAGGCCCGCGCCGCACTGACGCATGGGGGCGCGGACACCTCTGGCGGAGCCGTGGCGGCCCAACTGCTGCGCGCCGAGGCGATGGCGGCCGGGGCCGAGGGCGACCCCGGCCCGGCGATGGCAGGTCTGGAGACGGCTCGCCGCCGCTTCGCCGCGCTGGGGCAGCCCCTGGAAGAAGGGCATTGTCTGCTCGTCGCCTGCCGTCTGGAGCTCCGCCGACGACGCCGGGCCGCCGCCCGGGGGGCCGCCGAGGAGGCTCGCGACCTGTTCGCCGCCTGCGAGGCCCTTCCCTGGGTCGATCAGGCCGAGCGGGCTCTCCGTCGCTGCGAGACCGGCACCGCCACCGTACCGGCCGATGGCACCACCGACTTCGCCTCCCTTACTGAGGCCGAGATCCGCATCGCTGTCCTGGTCAGCGAGGGAGCCACGAACCGGCAGATCGCGGCCCGGCTGTTCCTCAGCACGAAGACCGTGGAGAGCACGCTGACCCGGGTGTACCGCAAGCTCAGCGTGCGGTCCCGCACCCAGCTTTGCTCCCTCGTCGGCCGCCTCCCCGACAGCCCGTCCCCCTCCCCGCGACACGGATGTGACAGCGGGGGAACCCACTCCAGGGCGAATGCGTCGCGACCTTGATAGACACACACCCAAGTCGCGCCCCACATGACCTGCACGCCGTACGGTTGCTGCGGGCGGCGAGGAGACGGCTGTCGGAGCAGCCCACGATGGTCACCCACCCGCCGGTGGGGGCAACGGCACCGGATTGTACGGATCGATGGCCATAGGGCGAGGCGGGAGCTTCTTGCGTGGCTCAAGCCAGGCGGAGACCAGGTCCTTGCGGACCGCCCGCCACGTCACGCGGTCCGCCCCAGCTGCGGCACGCTGTGAGCCGTCCCGGCCTGCTCGGCTCGTGCACGGTGCTGGGCGCGGATCGCCGCGATCAAGGACAACGCATTGTCCAGCACCGTCTCCGCATCGGGGAACGTCTTAGCCACCAAGCGCGCGCATCGCACGGGTCTGCCACTCAACCGCCTCCGTGATGGCCGGGGGTCGACCGACGGCCGCATGCGCAACGCCGTTGCGTTTTTGTCCGTGGGCGGGTCGAGAGTCCGTGTTCGAAGAACGTGACGGTGCTGTGGATGGTGTAGTTCTGGCTGGTCGTGGGGTGTTGTCCGGTGTTCGGTCCGTACTTGCTGGTGGGGTTCTTGCGGGTGCGGGCCTTGACGCGGTGCCGGTGGCGGGCGGGGTGCAGGGCGTCGAGTACGGCCCGGCCGATGGTGCCGACGAGCTCGGCGGGTCCCGCTGGGGGCAGGACCCCGGTCGCGGTGGTGACGGTGTCGGCGGCGGTGGTCTGCAGGACGGTGAAGCTGATGCGGTCCATGTCCAGGCCGGGCTGGATGCAGGCGGTGTCGGCGGCGGCGCGGATCAGGGCCTGGTAGGTGGTGAGCAGGGCGTATACCTCCTGGTCGAGACCTTGGAGGCTGCGGGAGCGCAGGACCCGGCCGTCCAGCATGGTCGCCTTGATCGAGAAATACGTGGTCTCCGACTGCCATCGCTCGTGGTAGAGATCCACGAGCCCGGCGGCTGGGTGGGCGGCCGGGTCGAGGGGGCTGGTGAGCAGGCGCCACTGCTCGGTGCGGACGGTGCCGTCGGCCAGGGTTGTGGTGGCTGACGCCTCGATGACGCGGACGGTCAGCAGGACGGGCAGGACGCCGTAGCCGATCCGGGCCAGGTAGGAGCCGTCACCCAGATGTTGGAAGGGGGTGGGTATCCGGCGGGCGGAGGAGCGCACCAGGAACTGGGCGCCGGTGGCCTGGATGTCCCGGGCAAAGGTGTTCGCGTCGAAGCCGGCATCGGCCAGCAGGAGCATCGTATGGTCCGGGGCACCCAACAGGCGTCCCGCGTAGGTGAGTTCGCCGTCGCTCTCGGGACCGAACGCGGCGGCGATCACGGCACGGGTGCCACACTCGACCAGGACCACGAGTCGCAGCAGCGGGTAGCCGAACTCCACGCTCTCGCCCACTCGCTTGGGATAGCGCCAGGTGAGCACCTCCTCGTCGGGCACGTGCAGCAAAGTGCCGTCCACGGCCACGGTCCGAAGCCCTCGATAGAACGAACCAGCCTGCCCGAGGTGGGCGACGGGCCCGGCGAGGATCTCGAACAGCCGCCGCAGCGGTGCCGCGCCTATTCGCCCTCGGGCCCTGGACAGCGAGGAGACCGCCGGACGCACCAACGGCAGTCCCTCCGGCCCCGCCGTCAACTTGCCCCACACCCCCGATAGGAGCAGTCCTCGAACAGGGCCGGCGCGATCCACGATCTGAGTCAACTCGCCCAAGTGACCGGGCGCGTACACACCCCCGGCCGCCTCGACCGTGCGCGTGATGACAGACTTCTCCTGCGACGGGACTCCCGATGATCTTCTTGCTCGACACAAGCTGATCTATCAGGACGTCCCGTTGAGTCATTCACCAGGGCTTGACCTGCGACTCAAGACTCAAACGCAACGGCGTTGGACTAGTAGGGCTTGGTCAGGTTGGTGTTGGTGTGGGTATGCCGCGGTGACAGGTGGGGCAGACGCCGGTCCATGTCGCGAGGAGGGTCTGTAGCT
>NZ_JBEYHT010000113.1:0-8109 GCF_040635425.1 Streptomyces laurentii
CCTGCTCGGTCCCGCGCAGTGTGCGGTAGCCGAGGGTCTGGGACTCGGCGGTCGGCCCCCCGCCTTCGGCCCCGCGGCACGTCCCCGACCTTGCTTCACCCCGGACAGAAGCCCACCGAATCGATTACGAGGTTCTTGGTCATGAACGCTGTGAACGGCACGTCCGCCACCGATGACCCCCGAGATCCGGCTTTCGTCGTCTCGCTCAACGGCAGCCAGGGGTCCCTCAAGGGCTGGGTCGTCGTCGACTCGCTCTACGACGGCCTGGCCATGGGCGGCACCCGGATGACCCCCGGTGTCACCCAGGAGGAGGTGGCCGGCCTCGCCCGGGACATGACGCACAAGTTCACCCTGGCCGGCCTGCCCATCGGCGGCGCCAAGGCCGGAATCGCCTCCGACGGCAGCAACCGCGAGGAGACCTTCCGTACGTTCGGCCGCACCGTCAAGCCGCTGCTGCACGGCGGCATCCACCTCGGCATCGACATGGGCGTCACGCCCGCCGACCGCGCCGTCTTCTTCGACGAGGCCGGCTACGACCCGCGCTACCGGCTCGGCGCCCCGGACATGCCGATCGACTGGCGCACCTACTACGAGCCGCTGATCGACTGCACCGGACACGGTGTCGGCGTCGCCGCGGTCACCGCCCTGGAGGCGAGCGGCCGCAAGGGACCGGCCCGGGTCGTGGTGCAGGGATTCGGCGCGGTGGGCCGCGCGGTCGCGCACTTCCTGGAGGAGCGCGGGCACACCGTCGTCGGCGTGGCCGACTTCCAGGGCACGATCAGCGCGGACCGGCTGCCGGTGGCCGAACTCGTCGCGATCACCGACGAGTTCGGGAAGATCGACCGCTCGCGGCTGCCCGGTCACGTCACCGTGTCGGACGAGCCGGACGCCTGGCTGGACGTGGACGCCGACCTGCTGATCCTCGCGGCGCAGAAGCACGCGCTGAACGCCGAGAACGCGCACCGGGTACGGGCCGGCCTGGTGGTCGAGGGCGGCAACCTCAGCTCCAGCGCCGAGGCGAAGGAGAAGACCCGGGCCGCGGGCACCATCCTCGTCCCCGGAGTGATCGCCAACATCGGCGGGGCCGCCTCGGCCGCCCTGGCCGTCACTCGGGTCGTCCCCTTCGACCTGCCGGCGGACGCCCGCAAGGCGTGGGTCTTCGACTGGGTCGGCGACCGGGTCCGCCGCAACACCCGGGATCTCCTGGAGATCGCCGCCGCGCACGCGGGCGACCCCCTGCCGACCCTGCTCACCGCCCGCCGGAAGGACCGCTCGTGACCACCGAGACCATACAGGCGCCGGTCACCGCGGAGCCGCGGATCGTGGACGGGATCGTCGTCACTGGCGAGGCGATGCCCGTCGTCGAGATCACCAGCCCCATGCCCGAGGGCCGGGAGGCCCGTGAGGCGCTCTACTACCAGCGCGGCTGGTGGCGCGAGGAGACCTTCCTCGACGACCTGCGCCGCCAGGCCAGACTCCGCCCGCACAAGCTGGCCGTGGCCGCCCGCCGCGTCAAGGAAGCCCGCACCGACACCCTCGACTACATCGAGCTGCGTCAGCTGACCGACCGGTTCGCCGGCGGTCTGGTCGAACTGGGCGTCCAGCCCGGTGACTTCGTCGCCGTCCAGCTGCCCAACCGCTGGGAGATGGTGCCGCTGCTGTACGCGTGCCTGCGCGTCGGCGCCGTCATCTGCCCGATCGACCCGACCACCCCCGAGGAGCCGCTGCGGCACCGGCTGGGCCTCACCGGGGCCCGGGTGATCGTGACGATGTCGGACTGGGAGGGCAACCCGGTCGGCGAGACGGCGAACCGGCTGCGGCAGGAACTCCCCGGCCTGGAGCACGTGGTGATCGTCGACGGCACTCCCCCGGAGGGGTGCCTCGACTTCCGCGACCACTTCATCGACCCGGTCTGGGAGGACGTGCACACGGACCTCTCGGCGCGCGAGCGCGGCCCCGACGAGCCGTTCGTGGTGCTCTTCACCTCCGGCACCACCGGCGAGTCGAAGGGGGTGCTGCACAGCCAGAACACGGTCCACTCGGCCATCCGCGGCTACGTCGACACCTTCCTCCTCGACGACCACCTGGTCGCCGCCGTGACCACCCCGCTCGTCCACTACTCCGGCTTCGGCCAGGGCATTCTCTCCAGCGTCATGCTGGGCGGCACGATCGCCTTCCAGGACCGCCGGAAGAACGACATCCTGCTCGACCTCGTACAGAAGTACGGGGCGACCCTGCTGTACGGTCCGCCTCCGACGCTCCACGACATCGCCCGGTCGCAGCGGGCCGAACCCCGCGACGTGCACACGCTGCGGCACGTCGTCACCGGCTCGGCGCAGGTCCTCCAGCCGCTGGTGGACGACCTCCGGGAGATGCTCGGCGCCCGTACGTACTCGCTGTGGGGCATGTCCGAGAACGGCCCGGTCACCATCACCAAGCTGGACTACAACCAGGACTGGGCGGCGCACAGCAACGGCCGGCCGATCGACGCGATGGAGATCCGGATCGACAAGTGCATCAACCCGACCGAGCGGGGCCCCGTCGGCCGGCTCCGGGTCCGCGGCGCGTCCCAGGCGCTCGGCTACTACAAGCGGGACGCGGAGTACGACGCGCTGCTCCTGGACGACGGCTGGTTCGACACCGGTGACGTGGCCCGCGACGACGGCCGCGGCGGCATCCGCATCCTGTGCCGGGCGAGCGACGCCATCAAGCGGGACGGCATGGTCGTGCCCCTGGCCGAGATCGAGTCGATGGTCAACCGGCACCCGAAGGTCGCCGAGACCACCCTCGTCGGCCCCACGGGCCGGGTCGAGGACCCGATCCTGGCGGTCGTCGTTCCCTCCGGCGACGAGCGTCCGACGCTGGAGGAGCTGCGGTCCCACCTCCTTGAGACGGACCTCGACGAGCGGTTCCTGCCGGACCGCCTGGAGGTCATCGAGGCCCTGCCCAAGACCCTCACCGGCAAGGTCCGGAAGAAGGTCCTCCGCGAGCTGTACGGCGAGGCGTGAGCGCCGTGTCCGAAGCCAGTCGGGTCACCATGTCGGCGACGCTCGCCGCCGACGAGGCCATCGCCCGCCGCCGCGCGGCCGGCGAGTCCGTCCTCTCCATGGCGAGCGGCGAGATCGGACTGCCGGTCCACCCGGGCCTGCGGGAGCGGCTCGCCGCGGCCGCGGGGCTCGGTTCGTACGGTCCGGTCGCCGGCAGCCCGGAGCTCCGCGAGGCCGCCGCCGGCTACTGGAGCCGGCGCGGTCTCGCCACCACCCCGGACCAGGTCGTGTGCGGCCCCGGGAGCAAGCCGATGCTCTTCGGCCTGCTCCTGGCGGTCGGCGGCGATGTCGTCATCCCGCTGCCCAGCTGGGTCAGTTACGCGGCGCAGGCCGGTCTCATCGGCGTTCGCCACTTCCCCGTCCCGACCCTGCCGGGCCAGGGCGGGGTGCCCGACCCCGACCTGCTGCGCGAGACGGTCACCGCCGCCCGCGCCGCCGGCCACGATCCGCGCTCCGTCATCGTCACCCTGCCGGACAACCCGACCGGGACGATCGCCGCTCCCGAGACCGTGCGGCGGTTCGCGGAGGCGGCCCGGGAGCTGGACCTCGTCGTCATCTCCGACGAGATCTACTGCGACCTCGTGTACGACCCGGCGGCGACCCCCGCCGTCTCCCCGGCGGTCTTCGCGCCCGAGCGGACCGTCGTCACCACCGGCCTCACCAAGAACCTGGCCATCGGCGGCTGGCGGACCGGGGTGGCCCGGCTGCCGGCCGGCGCGACCGGGCAGCGGCTGGGGGAGCGGCTGGTGGGGGTGGCCAGCCAGATCTGGTCCAGCCCCGCCGCTCCCGTGCAGGCCGCCGCCGCGTACGCGTTCGCCGAGCCCGACGAGATCGTGGAGCACATCGCCGCGAGCCGCCGCCTCCACGAGCGGGTGGCCCACGCGATGGCCGAGCGGTTCGCCGCCGCGGGCGCCGTGCTGGAGCCGGTCGTGGCGACCTGCTACCTGTACCCGGACTTCGAGCCGCTCCGCGCCCATCTGGCCGAGGTCCACGGCGTACGGACCGGAGCCGGACTCGCCGGGCTGCTCGTCGAGCGGTACGGCGTGGGGCTGCTGCCCGCCAGCGCCTTCGGCGAGCCGGAGGAGTCGCTGCGGCTGCGTGTGGCCACCAGCCGGCTGTACGGCGACACCGAGGAGCGGTGCCAGGCGGCTCTGCGCGCCGACGATCCGCTCGCGCTCGACTGGGTCCGTGCCTCCCTCGACCGGGTCGAGGAGGTCCTGGCGGACCTCACGGCGGGCGCGGCCGTACCGATCGCCGTCTGAACTCCCCGTCCGGCCTCCCCCGTTCGGCTTGTTCGTCCAGCTTCCCTCTCCCCGTCCAGCTTCCCTCTCCCCGTTCCGGATGCCGGCCCCCGGCCGGCGCCCGGAACCCTTCCCCCGGCGGCCCCGCCGCCGCACCGGCCTAGGAGGGCCGACTCCCATGTCCATCTCCATGCTGTTCGAAGCCGTATACAAGGGCGAGCGGTACGCGGGGTTCGAGAAGCCCGCCGCCGGTGAGCCGCTGACGCTCTACCCGGTCGCCGACGGCCGGCTCCGGGACGAGTTCGTCGCCGCCGCCTCCCCGGAGGACGTCGTCGCCTCCGTCACCGGTGAGGGCGGGGAGATCACCGTCGCCGCCGACGACCCCGAGCTGCGCTTCCTGCCGCCGCTGCTCCCCGGTTCCGGGAACGCGCTGCTGAGCGGCTTCATGCGCACCCACAAGTCCAAGTACGAGGACGAGCCCACCGACGAGACCGAGTTCGTCGCCCCCAACTGGTTCTTCAAGGGCTTCGGTTCCTGGATCCGGATGCCCGAGGAGACCCTCGTCGTCCCGGAGAAGGCCGTCGCGCTGATCGAGGAACCCGAGGTGGCCCTCGTGTACGTCAACGACGACGACGGCGACCCGCACTATGTCGGTTACACCTTCGGCAACGACCTGTGCGACATCGGTCTGCACCGGCTGAACCCGGGCTGGAACCCGTACTGCAAGCTCAGCGACACGTCCCTGTCGCCCTTCGTCTTCCTCGGCACCCCGCCGACCACCGTCACCGGCCGCGTCACCATCGAGCGCGACGGCGTGTCCGCCTGGGAGGGCAACTTCGACTGCGGTGAGAGCGCCCTGTACTTCAAGGTCCGGGACATGATGGACCACCTCTTCACCTACCCGGCGATCCGCCGCCCCGGGATGGTCAACTACGTCCTTCTCGGCGCCGACGAGGCCAGCTTCCACGACGGCTTCCGCATCGCCGACGGCGACCGCGTGGTCATCGACGTCAAGAGCCACGGCGTGAGCTTCGCCAACTCCATCAGCTTCGGCAGGGAGGCCGACCGTGCCGCCAAGGCCGCGGCCTGACGGACCACGGCAGGCCTGGCGCCGAGCGATCCGGGCCCCCCGCACGGGGGGCCCGTTCTCCGCCCCACCGACCCCCGGCCCGACGCCGGCAAGGAGGACGAGCCATGAGCACCGCCCAGGAGGAACCCTTCGATCTGCTGGTACGCCGGATGACCTGGGAAGCCGACGACGTCCTGTCCGTCGAACTGGTGAGCCCCGACGGGAAGCCGCTCCCGGACTGGGCGCCGGGCGCGCACATCGACCTGTACGCCGGCGACCAGGTCCGGCAGTACAGCCTCTGCGGTGATCCCGCGGACACCACGTCCTACCGCGTCGCGGTCCTCAAGTCACCCGAATCCCGCGGCGGTTCCTCCTTCGTCCACAGCGAGCTCCGGCCCGGCGCGACCCTCACCGTGCGAGGCCCCCGCAACCACTTCGCGCTCGCCGACGCCGACGCGTACGTCTTCGTCGCCGGCGGCATCGGCGTCACCCCGCTGCTCACCCAGGCCCGCGAGGCCGGCGCGCGCGGCAAGCCCTGGCAGCTCTGGTACGCCGGCCGGTCCCGCTCCACGATGGCCTTCGGCGAGGAACTCGCCGCTCTCGCCGCGCACGGCGGCACCGTGGAACTGCGCCCCAAGGACGAGACCGGCCGCATGGACCTCCGGCACATCCTTGGGCGGCTCCCGGACGGCGCCCACGTCTACTGCTGTGGCCCGCAGGCGCTGATGGACGGCGCCCTGGAGGTCTGCGCGGAGCTGGGGATCGCCGACCGGCTGCACGTCGAGCGCTTCGCCGCCGGCGTTGCCGCACCGGCCCCCGAGGGCGGTGAGACCTCCTTCGAGGTCGAGTGCGTCCGCTCCGGGCGGACCGTCACCGTCGGCCCCGACGAGTCGATCGTCGACGTCCTGGACGACGCCGGCATCCATGTGGACGCCTCCTGCCGCGAGGGCGTCTGCGGCACGTGCGAGATCGGTGTCCTCGACGGAGTCGTGGACCACCGGGACTTCCTGCTCAGCCCGGCGGAGCAGGAGGCCGGCGACGTGATGATGATCTGCGTCTCGCGGTGCGCCTCGAAGCGCCTGGTCCTGGACGTCTGAGGCCTCCGTCCGCCTCCGTCCCGCCCGCCTTCGCCCGGCCCCGCCCCCACCCGTACGGCCTCATCCGCACCAGCATGCCCCCCCCACTCGTACGGCCTCACCCGCACCAGCACGGTTCCACCCCCTCACCAGCACCCCTCCCCTGCGCATCCACCCAAGGAGAGAGCCCTGTGAGTATCGACAGCCCTGCCAGACCGGAGACCGCCGCGTCAGCCGGTACGGCGAACGACCCCGCAAGACGCACCGCGGCCGGTGCCGCCACGACCGACGGCGGACGGCCCGAGGAGCGGACCGTACGCCGCAAGGGTCAGCTCCCCACGCTGACAGGCCTGCGGTTCCCGGTCGCCCTGCTGGTGTTCCTCTTCCACGCCGTCCTGCCCTTCACCAGCATCCGGATCTTCGCCGACTCCGGCGTGGAGCGCGGCATCTACGGCTCGCTCAGCATGGTCGCGGGCCTCGTCATGCCGTTCTGGTTCATGCTGAGCGGCTTCATCCTGGTCTGGTCCGCCCGGCAGGGTGACACGGCCAAGGCGTTCTGGCGCCGCCGCTACGCCAAGATCGTCCCGCCGTACCTCGTGGCGTGGCTCGTCGCCCTGGTGCTCGTCGACGGGGTCGACGGTGAGCCCACCACCCCGCTCCAGGGCTTCCTCAGCTTCTTCATGCTGCAGTCCTGGGTGCCGGACATCCCCACCAACTTCGCGGTCAACAACGTCAGTTGGTCGCTCTCGGCCGAGGCTTTCTTCTACCTCTCCTTCCCGGCCCTGTTCCTGGTACTGAAGCGGATTCCCGCGCACCGGCTCAAGTACTGGATCGGCGGCATCATCGCCGCCATCGCCGTGACCCCGCTGATCACGTACGCGATCATTCCCGTCGGCACCGAGGTCGTCCCCAACGAGCCCGGCCAGTCCGCCAACTACTTCTGGTTCGCGTACGTCCTGCCCGCCGGCCGGCTCCTCGACTTCGCGCTCGGGATGTTCGTCGGCCGCGCCGTCCTCCTCGGCCGCTGGCGCAACATCGGCATGGTCTGGTCGGGCCTGCTGCTCGCCGTCGCCTACGTCGTCGGTCTGTACGTGCCGTGGCTGTGGGGCCTCCGCCTGATCTGTGTCGTCCCGGCCGCCATGATGATCGCCGCCGGCGCCATCGCCGACAACGAGGACCGGTTCACGATCTTCCGCAACCGGGCGATGACCTGGCTCGGGGAGATCTCCTTCGCCTTCTACCTGGTCCACTTCACGGTCCTGGAGTACACCCGCCGCCTGCTCGGCGACCCGCTCTTCGACACCCCGGCGGCGGTGGGGATCGTCGTCGGCGAGGCCGTCGTCGCCGTCCTCCTCGCCTGGGCGCTGTACTCCTGGGTGGAGGTCCCGCTCACCCGCCGCCTGGGGCGTTCCCGCAAGGACCGGGAAGCCGCCGAGGCGGCGAAGGCGGCGAAGGCCGCGGCGGCGGTGGCGGCCGCGAAGGTCGCCGCGTCGCGGGCGGCCGCGGAGACCGCGGGGGCGTCCGCCGAGACCACGCGGGCGCTCGCGGGGGCCGACGAGGGGAAGGGGCTGTGAGCACCGGCTGAGGAGAGCATCGTGACGATCCGTGAATTCAAGATGCCCGATGTGGGCGAGGGCCTGACCGAGGCCGAGATCCTCAGTTGGTACGTCAAGCCG
>NZ_JBEYHT010000114.1:0-8099 GCF_040635425.1 Streptomyces laurentii
CACGCGATGGCTCCACGACACACTCGGCCGGATCAGCCGCCCCTACGGGATACGGATCACCCCCGCGCCCGCGGAGGACGCGGCTCTTCGCGTGTCCGCGCCCGGAGCCCCCGGCAGCCCTGACGGCGCCGGCGAGCCCTGGACACACCGAAGCCCCGGCTCGGACGAGCCGGGGCTTCGACGCGTGGTCCGGGGGTGCCGCCGTCAGAGGGCGACGCCGCGGGACCGCAGGTACGAGACCGGGTTGATGTCCGAGCCGTACTCGGCGCTGCTGCGCGCCTCGAAGTGGAGGTGCGGGCCGGTGGAGTTGCCGGAGGAGCCGGAGATGCCGATCAGCTCGCCCGGGGTGACCTTCTGGCCGACGTACACGCGCAGGGCGGAGAGATGGCCGTACTGGGTGTACGTGCCGTCGTTCATCCGGATGACGATGTTGTTGCCGTACGCGCCGCCCCAGCCCGCCTCGACGACGGTGCCCGAGCTGACGGAGACGACCTTGGTGCCGTACGCGGCGTGGAAGTCGATGCCGGAGTGGTGGCCGGAGGACCACAGCGCGCCGCCGGTCTGGTAGCCGGTGGAGACGTACGAGCCGGCGACCGGGAGCTGGAAGGAGTTGAGGCGCTTGCGCTCGGCCTCGCGGGCGGCGCGCTCCTTGGCCTCGCGGATCTCCTTGGCGCGCAGCTCGGCCTTGCGCTTCGCCTCCTCGGCGGCCTTGGCGCGGGCGGCGGCCTCGTAGGCCTGCTTCTCCTGGGCGGAGGCCTGGGCGTCGACGTGCCGGGCGAGGGACTCGTCCGTGACCACCCGGGTGAGACCGGTGTCCTCCAGGGAGCCGTCCTCGACGGCCTCGGCGGCGAGCGCCGGGGAGGCCAGAGAGCCGATGACGCCGGCACCGGCGAGGGTCGCCGCGCCGGCGATGCCCGCGCCGCGGCGCGCCATCCGGCTCGGAGCACGATGCTTCCCGGTGGCACGGGTGAACGCCATGAAAAGGCTGGTCCTTTCCTTCCCTCTCGCCTACCGGGTTAGCTGACGGGTTCGGAGCAGGAAGGTCTCCTACGGGCCCCTCCGCGCGGCGAAGGCGTCCGATTCACCCCAGGGACATGTGGGTCCCCGGCTCCCCAGGCTCGCGCCTGACGGGGACTCGGCGATGGCTGCCCGGTGCCGCGGGCGCGGCGTCGTACAGGTCGGACAGCCGCATCGACGCTAGGCCGATCATCTGTCCATCACCAAACAGACTCGGCTCTTTGTTATTCATGCCACAGGGCATTCGGCCTCACAGCCCGTCAATTCGGACATACGGAAGGACCCTGACGAACCGGGTCGTCAGGGTCCTCGTCAGCCGGCCGGACGCGCCGCGCCGGTGGCATCGCCGATGGTGTCGCCGGATCAGCCGGTGACGACGGTCACCTCGCCGATGCCGAGGGCCCGCACCGGCTCCTCGATCTGCGCCGCGTCACCGACGAGCACGGTGACCAGCCGGTCCACCGGGAAGGCGTTGACCACGGCCGCGGTCGCCTCGACGGTGCCCGTCTCGGCCAGCCGCGCGTACAACTGCGCCTGGAAGTCGTCCGGGAGGTGCTGCTCGACCTGGTCGGCGAGCGTGCCCGCGACGGAGGCCGCCGTCTCGTACTTGAGCGGGGCCACCCCCACCAGGTTCTGCACGGCCACGTCGCGCTCGGCGTCCGTCAGACCCTCGGCGGCCAGGGTGCGCAGCACCTTCCACAGGTCGTCGAGCGCCGGACCGGTGTTCGGCGTGTCGACCGAGCCGCTGATGGCGAGCATCGACGCGCCGTTCCCCTCGGCGTCGGAACGCACCACCTGGCCGAAGGCCCGCACGCCGTACGTGTAGCCCTTCTCCTCGCGCAGGACGCGGTCGAGCCGGGAGGTGAGCGTGCCGCCGAGGCAGTACGCGCCGAGCACCTGGGCCGGCCACACCCGGTCGTGGCGGTCGGCGCCGACGCGGCCGATGAGCAGCTGCGTCTGGACGGCGCCGGGACGGTCCACGATGACGACGCGGCCGGTGTCGTCGGCCGTGATGGGCGCCATGGGGCGCGGCGCGGCGGGCGCGCCGCTCCAGGCCCCCAGGGTCTCGGCGAGCATCTTGTCCAGGTCGACGCCCGTCAGGTCGCCGACGACCACCGCGGTGGCCGCGGCGGGCCGCAGGTGCGCGTCGTAGAAGGCACGCACGGCCGCGGCGTCGATCGCCGCCACCGTCTCCTCGGTGCCCTGGCGCGGCCGGGACAGCCGCGAACCGGCCGGGAACAGCTCCTTGGAGAGCTGCTTGGCGGCCCGGCGGCCCGGGTTGGCCGTCTCGTGCGGGATCTCGTCGAGGCGGTTGCCCACCAGGCGCTCGATCTCGGACTCGGCGAACGCGGGCGCGATCAGGGCCTCGGAGAGCAGGCCGAGCGCCTTGGGCAGCCGGGAGACCGGGACCTCCAGGGAGACCCGGACGCCGGGGTGGTCGGCGTGCGCGTCGAGGGTGGCGCCGCAGCGCTCCAGCTCGGCGGCGAACTCCTCGGCGGAGTGCTGGGCGGTGCCCTCGGACAGCGCCCGGGCCATGATCGTGGCCACGCCGTCCAGGCCGGCGGGCTCGGCGTCCAGCGGGGCGTCGAGGGAGATCTCGACGGCCACCACCTGCTGGCCGGGGCGGTGGCAGCGCAGCACCGTCATGCCGTTGTCGAGCGTGCCGCGCTCCGGGGCCGGGAAGGCCCAGGGCTTGGCGAGACCCGGCCGGGGCTGCGGGTGGAACGTCATGGTCGCCAAAGGCGCGGCGGCGTCGGTCACTGGTCCGCTCCCTCTTCCTGGTCGCTGTCGCTGTCGTCGGCGCCGTCGGCCGCCACCGGTTCGTAGACCAGCACGGCGCGGTTGTCGGGGCGCAGGCGGGCCTGGGCGACCTCCTGGACCTCCTCCGCGCTGACGTCGAGGACCCGGTGCACGGCGGTCAGCGCGAGCTGCGGGTCGCCGAACAGCACCGCGTACCGGCACAGTTCGTCGGCGCGGCCCGCGACCGTGCCGAGCCGGTCCAGCCACTCGCGCTCCAGCTGGGCCTGGGCGCGCTCCATCTCCTCGGGCGTCGGGCCCTCGGCGGCGAACCGGGCCAGCTCCTCGTCGACGGCCGTCTCGATCGCGGGGATCTCGACGCCGCCGGAGGCCTTGACGTCCAGCCAGCCGAGCGACGGAGCGCCGGCCAGCCGCAGCAGCCCGAAGCCCGCGGCGACGGCCGTACGGTCGCGGCGGACCAGCCGGTTGTGGAGACGGGAGGACTCGCCGCCGCCCAGGATGGTCAGGGCCACGTCGGCCGCGTCGGACGCGCGCGTGCCGTCGTGCGGCAGCCGGTAGGCGGCCATCAGCGCGCGCGCCGGGACCTCCTCCTCGACGACCTCGCGCAGCTGCTCGCCGATGACGTCCGGCAGCGAGCCGTCGCGCGGCGCGGGCTTGCCGTCGTGGCCGGGGATCGAGCCGAAGTACTTCTCGACCCACGCGAGGGTCTGCTCCGCGTCGATGTCGCCGACGATGGAGAGCACCGCGTTGTTCGGCGCGTAGTACGTGCGGAAGAAGCTCCGCGCGTCCTCGAGGGTGGCCGCGTCCAGGTCGGCCATCGAGCCGATCGGGGTGTGGTGGTACGGGTGCCCGTCGGGGTACGCGAGAGCGGTCAGCCGCTCGAACGCGGTGCCGTACGGCACGTTGTCGTAGCGTTGGCGGCGCTCGTTCTTGACGACGTCGCGCTGGTTCTCCATGGACTCGTCGTCCAGGGCGGCGAGCAGCGAGCCCATGCGGTCGGCCTCCAGCCAGAGCGCGAGCTCCAGCTGGTGCGCGGGCATGGTCTCGAAGTAGTTGGTGCGCTCGAAGCTCGTCGTGCCGTTGAGCGAGCCGCCGGCGCCCTGCACTAGTTCGAAGTGGCCGTTCCCCTTCACCTGGCCCGAGCCCTGGAACATCAGGTGCTCGAAGAGGTGGGCGAGGCCGGTGCGGCCCGCGACCTCGTGGCGCGAGCCGACGTCGTACCAGAGGCAGACCGCGGCGACCGGGGTCAGGTGGTCCTCGGAGAGCACCACGCGCAGGCCGTTGGCCAGCCGGTGCTCGGTCGCTGTCAGGCCGCCGGAGCCGGCCTCGGCCTCGGCCGTGTGACCCATGGGCATGTACATCCCTTCGATCGCGATCGGGAAAAAGTCCTGCCACTGTATGCAAGCGCGCCGCCACCTCGCGAAGTTCCCGTCCTCGTCGGATGTCCCTCTTCCGGGTCGCGGTCGGCATTGTCCGTGGCACGGTCCACAATGGTCCGCGTCAGATCAACCCATGTTGGTGAAGGAGCCACAGCCGCGATGGCCCGCCGCAGCACGAAGACACCGCCGCCGGACGACGCGTTCGAGGAGCGCATCCTCGACATCGACGTCGTCGACGAGATGCAGGGATCCTTCCTCGAGTACGCGTACTCGGTGATCTACTCCCGCGCGCTGCCCGACGCCCGCGACGGCATGAAGCCCGTACAGCGCCGCATCGTCTACCAGATGAGCGAGATGGGCCTGCGGCCCGAGCGCGGCTTCGTGAAGTGCGCGCGCGTGGTCGGCGAAGTCATGGGCAAGCTCCACCCGCACGGCGACGCGTCGATCTACGACGCGATGGTGCGCATGGCGCAGCCGTTCTCCATGCGCCTGCCGCTGGTCGACGGCCACGGCAACTTCGGCTCGCTCGGCAACGACGACCCGCCGGCCGCCATGCGGTACACGGAGTCGAAGATGGCCCCGGCCGCACTCCTGATGACGGAGTCCATCGACGAGGACACCGTCGACTTCGCCCCGAACTACGACGGCCAGGAGCAGGAGCCGGTCACGCTCCCCGCCGCGTACCCGAACCTGCTGGTCAACGGCGCCTCGGGCATCGCGGTCGGCATGGCGACCAACATGCCCCCGCACAACCTGGGCGAGGTGATCTCGGCCGCCCGGCACCTGATCCGCCACCCGAGCGCGGACCTGGACGCGCTGATGCGCTTCGTGCCCGGCCCCGACCTGCCCACCGGCGGCCGGATCGTCGGCCTGTCCGGCATCCGCGACGCGTACGAGTCCGGCCGCGGCACCTTCAAGATCCGCGCGACCACCACCATCGAGAACGTGACGGCGCGCCGCAAGGGCATCGTCGTCACCGAACTGCCCTTCACGGTCGGCCCCGAGAAGGTCATCTCCAAGATCAAGGACCTGGTCGGCTCGAAGAAGCTCCAGGGCATCGCCGACGTCAAGGACCTCACCGACCGCAACCACGGTCTGCGCCTGGTCATCGAGATCAAGAACGGCTTCGTGCCGGAGGCGGTCCTGGAGCAGCTGTACAAGCTGACCGCCATGGAGGAGTCCTTCGGCATCAACAACGTGGCGCTGGTCGACGGCCAGCCGCTCACGCTGGGCCTCAAGGAGCTCCTGGAGGTCTACCTCGACCACCGCTTCTCCGTGGTCCGGCGCCGCTCCGAGTTCCGCCGCGGCAAGCGGCGCGACCGGCTGCACCTGGTCGAGGGCCTGCTCGTCGCGCTCCTCGACATCGACGAGGTCATCCGGCTCATCCGGGAGAGCGAGAACTCCGCCGAGGCCAAGCAGCGCCTCATGGAGCGCTTCTCGCTCAGCGAGATCCAGACGCAGTACATCCTGGACACCCCGCTGCGCCGGCTCACCAAGTTCGACCGGCTGGAGCTGGAGTCCGAGCGCGACCGCCTGACCGGCGAGATCGACGAGCTGACGAAGATCCTCGAATCCGACGCGGAGCTGCGCAAGCTGGTGTCGGCGGAGCTGGCGGCCGTCGCGAAGAAGTTCGGCACCGACCGGCGCACGGTCCTGCTGGAGTCGGCGGGCTCGCCGAAGACGGCCCCGGCCATGGCCCTGGAGGTCGCGGACGACCCGTGCCGGGTGCTGCTGTCCTCGACCGGACTGCTGGCCCGGACGGTGACCGAGGAGCTGCCGGACGCGCACGACGGCAAGCGCGCCAGGCACGACGTGATCGTCTCCTCGGTGGCGGCCACCCAGCGCGGCGAGGTCGGCGCGGTCACCTCGGCCGGCCGGCTGCTGCGGATCGCCGTGATCGACCTCCCGCAGCTGCCGGACACGGCCGCGGCGCCGAACCTGGCGGGCGGCGCCCCGGTCACGGAGTTCCTGAGCCTGGATCCGGACGAGACGGTGCTCTGTCTGACCACTCTCGACGAGTCCTCGCCCGGCCTCGCGCTCGGCACGCTCCAGGGTGTGGTCAAACGCGTGGTGCCGGACTATCCGGCGAACAAGGAGGAGCTGGAGGTCATCACCCTCCGGGACGGCGACCGGATCGTCGGCGCGACGGAACTGCGCACCGGCGAGGAGGACCTGGTCTTCATCACCTCGGACGCCCAGCTGCTGCGCTATCAGGCCTCCCAGGTACGGCCGCAGGGCCGCCCGGCGGGCGGTATGGCGGGCATCAAGCTGTCGGCGGGCGCCGAGGTCCTGTCCTTCACGGCGGTCGACCCGGCGGCGGACGCGGTGGTGTTCACGGTCGCCGGTGCCACCGGCACGCTGGACGCCTCGGAGGCCACCTCGGCCAAGCTGACCCCGTTCGACCAGTACCCGCGCAAGGGCCGCGCGACCGGCGGTGTGCGCTGCCAGCGCTTCCTGAAGGGCGAGGACCTGCTGATCCTGGCCTGGGCGGGCGCCACCCCGGCACACGCCGCCCAGACGAACGGCACTCCCGTCGACCTTCCGGACCTGGACCCGCGCCGCGACGGCTCGGGCACACCGCTCGCGAAGCCGGTGGCGGTCCTGGCCGGCCCGATCGGCTGAGTCCGCTCGGGACGACGCCCCCTGGACCCGCGCGGGTCCAGGGGGCGTCGTCCGTGGCCGTACGGGACGCGTCCGGGGTCTACGGGACCGGGGCCTCGTCCGGCTGGGGCACGTACCGCAGCACGCCCCACATGCTCTGCTCGTCGGGCTCGTCCTCCGCGCCGTTCTGCTCGCAGCCGGCCAGCTCCCCGCGCAGCGCGCCGGCGTCGACTCCCCTGCCGATGAGGACGAGCCGCGTCAGCCGCTCCTCGCCCGCCGGCCACGGCTCCGGGAAGAAGCGCAGGAAAGGGCCCACCGCGTGGACGGTGTACCGGTGTTCCGGATCGGCCGCGCCGAAGTCGACGAAGCCCTTGACGCGGTAGAGGCCCTCGGGGCGGGTGTCCAGGAAGGCCATCAGACGGCGCGGGTGCAGCGGGACGGCCGTACCGAGCGAGACCGTGTCGTACGCGGCGTGCGGATGGGCGTGCGTGTCCTCGTCCCCGTACAGGATGTCCTCGATGGACATCTGCCCGGCGATCTCGTCGTCCGGCACCACCCGGTCGAAGAGCAGCTCGGGATCGATCCGCCCGTGGGCCGTCTCGACGACCGCGGCCCGCGTCGCGAGGCCGGCGACCGTCTCCCGTATGCCCGCCAGTTCCGCCGGTGCCACCCGGTCGGCCTTGTTGAGGACGACGAGGTCGGCGACGGCCAGATGACGGTCGGTCTCCGGGTGCCGGGTGCGGGTCGTGGTGAACTCGGCGGCGTCGACGACCTCGACGAGGCCGCCGTAGACGGCCCGCGGATTGTCGCTGGCGAGCAGCATGCGGACGAGTTCCTGCGGCTCGGCGAGCCCGCTGGCCTCGATCACGATCACGTCCAGGCGCAGCTCGGGGCGGGTCAGCACCTCCAGGTACGTGTCGAGCTCGCTCGCGTCCACCGCGCAGCACAGGCAGCCGTTGCCGAGGGAGACGGTGGAGCCGACCTGGCCGGCGACGGTCATGGCGTCGATGCCGATGTCGCCGAAGTCGTTGACCATGACCCCGATCCGGGTGCCGCGCGCGCCGCGCAGCAGATGGTTGAGCAGGGTCGTCTTCCCCGCCCCGAGAAACCCGGCCAGGACGACGACAGGGATCGGCTGGGTGGTCAAGGGTCGTGCCTCCGGGCCATCGGTGCCTACGCGTGGTGCCACGGCCGGTGCCCGCGACCGCGAAGCACCCAGGATAGGCATGGCCCGCCGCGGATCCGTCCTGTCGCCGGATACGGCACCTCGCCGGGCGGCGGGCCGGAAGGAACCGGCGGGCCGCCCGGCGAGAGGGCGTCGGGGGCGCGGGCGGGCGCGCGGGC
>NZ_JBEYHT010000115.1:0-7845 GCF_040635425.1 Streptomyces laurentii
CCGCCCTCGCCACCAGCATCCCCCTCCTCATCGGCTTCCTCGCCTCCCTCCTCGGCATCGGCAACCTCGCCAACAAAGTCAAATCCGTCTTCCACTCCGTCTCCCGTCCCGTCAACCGCGCCATCGACAAACTCGTCGACCTCATCGCCAAAAAAGGCAAAGCCCTCTGGAAGAAACTCAAGAACAGGGGCGACGGGAAGGGGAAGACCGGGGACGGGAAACCTTCGTTCGAGGAGAAGAAGGCTCGCCTGGACAAAGCCGTCGGAAAGGCCGTCACGCGTGTAAACGGCCTACCCGGAGATCACGCAGAGGAAGGGGACATCAACCCGATCCTCGATTCCGTTCGCACCGAGTACGGTCTCACGCGTCTCTACGCGACACGCGACAAGATTTACTGGTTCATCGTTGGTGAAATAAATCCGAAAAAGAAGGATCGCTCCAACAAGAAGTCGAAGAAGAACAAGAACTCCGACGAGCTCACGGCGCTGGCGGAGAGCAACAAGGGTAAATGTAAAGCCGTAGCGATCCTCCGCACAAAGGACGGCGGATACTTTGAAGGAACGAGCATGCAACAGCGCCCGGCATCCTCCCTCAACCCGGATGCACTCAAGGAAATCAGACGCTTGCGACCGAACCACCACCTCGGCTGCGCCGAGATAGAGTGCATCAGCGCGGCCTACAACGACCGGGACGCCAAGGCCAAGGAGAAAGCCGAGCGCAACAGGCGTAACAGGGTGTACGAGGACGCCGAAGGAGCCGAGAACGCGAATCCGGCGAGGGGCGGCAGCATGGAAGCGGCGCACGCGGAGACCGATAACTGCGGGGACCCGTACCCGCCTTGCGCTTTCTGCGCACCCCTGTTGTCCGACATGGGAATAGTGATCCAAAATCGCTGACCATCGATCGAGTGAAATCAGGAGCGGTGCGTGAAGGTTCAAAAACTGGTCGACCGAGTCTGTACGTCGAACCCTAGGACAGCCATCTCGGCTCTGAATTCGCTCGAAGAGCAGATCAGCCCTCAAGGTGCCGCGTTCACAGAAGAGGCCGTCACGGCGATCCCCCTCCTGCTTGAAGCTGTCGCACGCCCGGAAGTCTCCATCAGGGCAGAGATCCTCAATTATTTGGGTGATGCATACGCATACACCTTGGGGACATGGCAGTTCCGCTGGGATGACGAGCCGGACATGCGGGATCATTTTTCCGAGATGGTCGCATGGGAGACTTCGATCTCGAAGAGTTACAGCGACTCGACTCCTGCGCTTCTTTCGCTCGTCGAGGAAGACAATGGCGAATCGGTGCGAGGTTCGGCAGTCTATCTTCTCTCACGCATCAGGAAACCCCTCCCGGAGCTGATCCCGACGCTCCAGGACATGTACGGCGAGAAAATCGGCGAACCACTGAAGGCCGACATCATCGAAGGGGTGGCGAATCTGAGCATCACACTCCGGCTAGGGCACTTGTCCGACGTTCAGTGGCTTCGCGAAAAGCTGAGCTCATCCTCTCCGGCCATCCGTCTGGGCGCGGCCCTGTCTCTCATGGCACGAGAAGAGGCGGATGATCGCAGTGCGTTGGCGCGGATCGCTCATGATGCTCGAGCCGAGGGTGAGAGCACAGTTCAACGAACCGCCTGGATGGCAAGAAAGTCCATCGACTGGGCCCTCGAACGCAGGGTTCGGTAGTGCCCATCCGAGCTCTTCCGAATACTCCCGATCGCGCATCTCATCGCGCCCGTCAGATGCCCGGGGCCGCCGTCACCACGCCGGCGGCGATGGCCGCGCCGAGGGCGGCGTAGTCGTCGGCGTTCTGGGCCGCGTAGCGCAGGGCGAAGTCGGCGATGGCGCGGTCGAAGACGTCGGAGGAGCCGAGGTACGCGGCGATGGCGATCCGGTCGCCGGAGCGGGCGTGGGCCCGGGCCAGCGCCCGGCCGCACAGCCGCGCGTACTGGCGCAGCAGGGACGAAGACATCGTCTCGACCTCGGCCGAGCCCTTCATGTCGCGCAACTGGCGCCAGTAGAAGTGGCGTTGCTCGGGGCCGGTCATCCAGCCGAGGAAGATGTCGCTGGCGGCCTGGGTGAGCCGCTGGCCGCTGACCACCCGCCGTCCCTGATGGTCGTAACGGCCGGCCGGCAGGTACGGCTCCAGGACCGAGGGAACGGCCTCCTTGATCTGGAGGAAGAGCGGGTCGCCTTCGTCCCGGCCCTCCAGGAACAGGATGAAGCAGCGGGTGCCGACGCTGCCGACGCCCACCACCTTGCGGGCGGCGTCCACGAAGTGGAAGCGGTCGAGGAGGATCCGGCGCTCCTCGGAGAGCGAGCTGCGGTAGTCGCTGAAGATCTTGCCGAGCGAGACCCGGTCGATGTCGGTGGTCCGTTCCAGCAGCGGCGGGGCGTCGATGATGTGCCGGCCGGAGTCGTCCCGTGCGGTGAGTTTACCCAGCGCCTGGAGGCTGCCGTGGCCGCGGGCATGGGCCAGCCGGCGTTCCAGTCGCTCCCGCCGGGCCCCGCTCACCAGGGGGGTGAGGTCGTCGGCGGCGATGCGTTCGTACCAGACGGCGAGTTCGCCGAGCCCGGCCAGGCGCCGCATGGCCATGCGGTACGACTCGGCGGCGACCAGGGCGGCGCGGTGGGCCTTGGCCTGCCCGGCGCCGTTCTGGAAGGCGGCGACGGTCAGGGAGGCGGCGAGCCGTTTGACGTCCCACTCGAAGGGACCGGGCAGGGTCTCGTCGAAGTCGTTCACGTCGAACAGAAGCGTCCGTTCGGGTGACGCGTAGACGCCGAAGTTGAGCAGATGGGCGTCACCGCACAGCTGGACGGTCAGTCCGGTGTGCCGGGTGGCGCCGAGGTCCGCGGCCATGATGGCGGCGGCGCCGCGCAGGAACGCGAAGGGCGAGTCCGCCATCCGCCCGTAACGGATCGGTACCAGGTCGGACAGCCGGTCGACAGACTGCCGCTCCAGGATGGTCAGCGGGTCGGGGCGCTGGGACGAGGGTATCCAGCGGCCATGGGAGGTGCGGGGGGCCCGCTGCCGGGCGGCCTTGCCGTTCTCGGCCCTTTCGGACGGTGTCGTCATCCCGCCTCACCCGCCTTTCCCACCGCCACCGGCGCGCGGTTCCGTGCGATCCATTACACGGCGCGCCGCTCGTTTCGGCCACTCTCGCCGACAGGACTTCCGAAATGGTTTAGACCAATGCTAGGAAGGGATCATCCAGCGATTCGGATGGGTACGCCCGGAAATGGTTGAACTCGGCACGACACGCGCCATCGGCACGACCGACGTGCCGTAGGTGGTGCATGGGACGCATGTGCCACATGCGAGGCATGTGACGGGCGACCGAGACAGCGACACCGGCAGCGACCGCACAGAGAGGCTCTGAGAGATGACCGAGGCCGTAACCGACCGCGGACCGAGGACGTCGGTCCCGCGCTACCTCCGGGTCGCCGCCGCACTGCGCGACGACCTCGTCCACCACCGCCCCGCCCCCGGCTCCCGGCTGCCCTCCGAACGGCACCTCGCGATCCGCTTCCGGGTCAACCGGCAGACCGTCCGCAGCGCGCTCCAACTCCTGCGCGAGGAGGGCCTCGTACTCACCGACCGGCGCGGCACCTTCGCCGCCGATCCGGCCGCTTCACGGCCCACGGCGGACGAGCCGTGGCGCGGGACCGCCGGCCCGCACCGCCGCCCCTTCCCCGGCGGTCCCCGGGCCGCCGACTCCCTGGTCCGCGCGGCCCTGTCCTGGGAGGCGCCGCCGGCCTCGCTGGCCGGTCGGCTCGGCCTCGCGCCCGGCGAGCCGACGCTGGTGCACCGGCACGCGGTGCTGACCCCGGCGGGCGCGTCGATGCAGCGTTCGGTGTCCTGGTTCTCCCGGCCCGCGCTCACGGAGGTCCCGCAGCTGGGCCGCTTCCGGCGGGGCGCGGAACGCTTCCGGCAGCCCGATCTGCGGCTGCTGTACCACTGGATGCACCAGGCGGGCCTTCGTACCACCCACCGCGAATCGGTCGGCGTGCCCGCGCCCGCGGCCCCGCACGGGGAGGCGGAGAGCGCGGACCGCGGCGCGTTCCGGCTGAGCGTCCACCGGGTGGTGGGCGACCAGCACGGGCGCACCCTGGAGATCACGGACATCGACCTGGCGGCCCGCAGCGGGGCCTGGACCTACGAGTTCGGCGGCTGAGCCCCGTACCCGCCTCTCCCCCACCCCACGCCCGGCGGAACGCGCCAGGCTCGCCCCAAGCGGAACGCACCGGAGTCGCCCGGCCGGACGCGTCCGGCGCGTCACCCCGTACGCCGTCCGCCACACTGGACGCCATGCCCCCGAAGCACAGCGCCGGTCTGCTGCTCTTCCGCCGGACACCGGACGGTGTCACGGAGGTCCTGATCGGTCACATGGGCGGCCCGTTCTGGGCCGGCCGGTCCGCCGCCGCCTGGTCGATCCCCAAGGGCGAGTACGCGGCGGACGAGCCGCCCGAGGCGGCGGCGCGGCGGGAGTTCGAGGAGGAACTGGGCCTTCCGGCGCCGGACGGACCGTGGATCGCGCTCGGCGAGAACCGGCAGCGCGGGGGAAAGACCGTCACCGTCTGGGCCGTACGGGCGGATCTCGACCCGGCGCGGGCGACGCCCGGGACGTTCACCATGGAGTGGCCGCGCGGCTCGGGCGTCCTGCGGGAGTTCCCGGAGATCGACCGGTTCGGCTGGTTCCCGCTCGCCGAGGCCGAGCCACTGCTGGTGGCGGGTCAGCGGGTGTTCCTGGCGCGGCTCGCGGCGCATCCCGACGCGTCCGGGGCCTGATTGTCAGACCCGTGCGAGAGGGTGGACGCCGTCAGTCCCGAACCGTCCTCCAGGGAGCCCGACATGACGACGACGATCAGCAGCCGCGAGCGCGCGGCCGCCCAGGCGTATCTGCGGCTGCTCGAGTCCACCCGGGCCGTGCTCTCCGATCCGCGTCTGGAGCCGTACGCGGCGGCGATGCTGACGCACCCGATGGCCGAGGCGGACGCGGCCCTGCGGGAGGCGGGGCTGGCCGGGAACGAGGAGCGGCTGCTCGGCCTGGTGGCGGCGCTGCGGGACTCCGCCGCCGCCGAGCGGGGGAGAACGGTCTGAGCCGTCCCTCCCCCACCGCCCCGGCCTGACCGGAGGCGGGCTCGGGCGGGTCAGCCGAGCCGGACCGGCAGCGTACGGACGGAACTGCCGACGAAGCTGGCGTGGCGCGGCAGTTCCGCCTCGGGGACCGCGAGGTCGAGGTCCGGGAAGCGGGTGAACAGCGCTTCCAGGGCGAGCGTGGCCTCCAGGCGCGCGAGCGGGGCGCCAAGACAGAAGTGCGCGCCGTGCCCGAGGGAGAGGTGTTTGACGGCCGGGGTACGGGTGACGTCGAAGCGGCCCGCGTCCGGGCCGTGCGCCGCGGGGTCGCGGCCGGCCGCCGAGTAGCCGGCGAGCACGGGGGTGCCCCGGGGGATGACCGTGCCGTCGACGACGAGGTCCCTGGTCGGATAGCGGAAGGGGAAGTAGCTCACCGGGCTGTCCCAGCGCAGGGTCTCCTCCACCACCTCCGCCCAGCCGGCCCGCCCCTCGCGGACGTGCGCGAGCTGCTCGCGGTGGGCGCACAGCGCGCGGACGGCGTTGGTGAGCAGGTTCAGGGTGGTCTCGTGGCCCGCGATGACCAGGAGCAGCAGGGTGCCGATGAGTTCGGCCTGGCCGAGCCGGTCGCCGCCCTCGTCGCGGGCGGCGATCAGCGCGCTGGTGAGGTCGTCGCCGGGGGTGGCCGTCTTGTCGGCGACGATGGCGGAGAGCAGGGCGACGAGTTCGCGGTTGGCGGCCAGGGCCCGTTCGGGGGTGATGTCGGTGGCGACGATCTGCTGGGACAGGCGGTGCAGCGGCGCCTGGTGGTGGGCGGCCAGGCCGAGGAGTTCGCAGATGACGCGGAGCGGGAGCGGCAGCGCGAAGTGGCGGCGGAGGTCGGCGACGCCGCCGTCCGCCTCGGCGGCGGCCGCGAGGTCGTCGAGCAGCCCGGCGACGACGCCGGCGACGCGGGGGCGCAGCGCCTCGATCCGGCGCGGTGTGAACGCGCGGCTGACCAGGGACCGCAGCCGCCGGTGGTCGGCCCCGTCGGCGGTGGTCATGCCGGGGACGGTGGCGAAGGTACGCAGCGGCCAGCCCTCGGGTATACGGCCTTCGGCGAGGGCCGTGAAGTGCCGGGCGCCCTTGGCGACATCGGGGTGCGCGAGGAAGTCGCGCAGGGCGTCGTGGCCGAGGACGGCCATGCCCGCGATGTCGCCGGGGAGCACGACCGGGGTCACCGCTCCCCGGGCGAGCAGCCGGGCGTTGTCGGCGTGCGGGCAGCCGCCGGCCGGGTCGGGGCGGTACGCGGGTCTGTCCTTGGCAGCGGGGGCCGGACGGGTGGGGTCCGGGGAGTCGGCGTCCTGGAGGTCGGCGGGGAGGGTCGGCATGGAGAGCGCTCCTGACGGTGGGCGGGGCGAGGGGATGGGTTCGGGTGGAATCGGGTCGGGCCGGGCCGAGTGCGGCCGGCCGGGTAACCGGGGTTCCGCAGTTCCGCGGTTCCGCGGTTCCGGGATGCGGCGTACGAGATACGGGAGTCGGGGCCACCGGGGGGGCTCAGTCCCGGCGGCGTGCCGCGCGCAGCACGTCCGCCGAGGCCAGGAGGGCGCCGCCGGCGATCAGCACGCCGGCGGCGACGACGGGCCAGGTGGCGTCGGCGCGGCCGGCCGCGACGAGGAGCGCGGTGGACAGGAGCGGCGCGAAGTACGAGAAGGTGCCGAGGAGTCGGATGTCGCCGTGTTTGGTGCCGTGGTCCCACACGTAGAAGGCGCCGCCGACCGGGCCGATTCCCAGGGCGAGCACGGCGAGCCACTGCCCCGGGTCGGGCCGGACCGTGGTCTCGAACAGCAGATGGCAGACGGCCGCCAGCGCCGCCGTGGCCAGGCAGAAGTAGGCGACCATGTCCGTGGGAACCTGCGGATAGCGGCGGTTGGCCACGGAGTACGCCGCCCAGACGAGCGCGCAGACGACCGCGGCCGCGTACCCGAGCAGGTAGGCGCCGCGCAACTGCACCCCCTGTCCGCCCGTCACCAGGAGGAAGGTGCCGCCGAGCCCGAGCACCGCGCCCGCCGTGTGCCACCAGCGCAGCCGCTCGCCGGGCAGCAGCGCGGAGAACACGACGATGAGCAGGGGCCACAGATAGGCGAGGAGGCCGGCGTCCACGGCGGGGGCGTTGCGCAGGGCGAGGAAGTAGAAGAAGTGGTAGCCGAACAGGCCGCCGATGCCGAGTGCCCAGGCGCCGCCGGGAAGTTCGCGGGCGAGGGCCCGGCCGCCGCGGAGGGCGCGGGGCAGTCCGAGGAGTCCGCCGACGGTGAAGGCCATCGCGGTGAGCTGGAACGGGGGGATGTGTCCGGTCAGCGTGGTGAGCAGGGCCAGGGAGGCCCACAGCAGTACGGCCACCGCGCCGGTCCCGGTGGCCTTCAGCCTGTGGTCCGGCCGTGCCGCCGAACCGGGTGTGGTCTCCTCCAGGGGAATGCCGGTGTGCGTGTCCCGCCCATCCACCCGTCCTCCAGTCCGCCGCTCAGGTGACGGCGCGTCCGCCCACAGCCCCGGACGCATCGTAATGACGTACGCCGGACTCGCCCACGGGTTTCCGCCCAACGGTCCGACGGGCGGTCCCCGGCCCCGCAACGGAGTCCATCTCCCCTCCCTGATCGGGGCGTTGAGAAGGGCATGACGAGCCTCGGCGGCCGGGCCCGCGCCCGGCCGCCGGGGGCCACGGCGGGCGCCCGCGCCGGCCCCCCCGGGTTGTTTGGGGTGTGCCATTCGACCGCCTTCGAGGCCTTCACCGGCAACGAG
>NZ_JBEYHT010000116.1:0-7096 GCF_040635425.1 Streptomyces laurentii
GCCGCCACGGGTACATCCGTGGCGGCCGGAGGTGGTTCATGGGGGGCACCGCTCGGCGTGGGACCGAGGAGACCGACACGGCTCCCTCAGGTGCCACCGTCCTCGTCCTTGTCCGTACGGGACCGGGCGGCCCGCCGCAGCCGGTGGTGGCGGGCCGCGCCCTGCTCGGTGATCGCCTCGCCCACCATGGCGCGCACCGCGTCCCGCACGCCGTGCAGCGCGGGATGCCGGGCGGGGCCCGCGCCCGGGTCCGTCCGCAGCTCCTTCAGCAGCGCCCAGCACAGGCCCAGCATCACGAGCACGAAGGGCAGCGCCACCAGGATCGTCGCGGTCTGCAACGAGGACAGCCCGCCGGCGACCAGCAGGACGGCGGCGACCGCCGCCATGAGCACACCCCACGCCACCACCAGCCAGGTCGGCGGGTTCAGCGCGCCGCGGCTGGTCAGTGAGCCCATCACCAGCGAGGCCGAGTCGGCGCTGGTGACGAAGTAGGTCATGACCAGGAGCATCGCCAGGTACGAGGTGACTGTGCCGATCGGCAGCGCGTCCAGCATGGCGAACAGCGACGCCTCCGCCCCGGTCTTCACCGAGCCCGCCAGATCGGCGGCGCCGGTCGACTCCAGACGGATGGCGGTGCCACCCATCACGCAGAACCAGATCACCGTCGCCCCCGAGGGCACGAGCAGCACCCCGACCAGGAACTCGCGCACCGTCCGGCCGCGCGAGATACGGGCGATGAAGGTGCCGACGAACGGCGCCCAGGACAGCCACCACGCCCAGTAGAAGATCGTCCATGCCCCCAGCCAGGCCCGGTCCGAGAACGCGCCGGTGCGGCTCGCCATCGGCACCACGTCGTGCAGGAAGCCACCGAGCGACGCGGGGATCGTGTCCAGGATGTAGACGGTCGGCCCCAGAAGGAACACGAAGGCCGCCAGGGCCGCGGCGAGGACGATGTTGAGGGTGGACAGCCACTTCACACCCTTGTGCAGACCGGAGAACGCGGACAGCACGAACGCCGCCGAGAGCGTGGCGATGATGATCAGCTCGGTGGCCGTGGAAGCCCGCACGCCGGCGGTCAGATGGAGGCCCTCCGCCACCTGGAGCGCGCCCAGGCCCAGGCTGGTGGCCGTCCCGAAGACCGTCGCGAAGACGGCGAGCAGGTCGATGGCCCGGCCCGGCCAGGCGGCCGCCCGGCGCTCGCCGAGCAGCGGCACGAAGGCGGCGCTGAGGGTGTTGCCGCGGCCCTTGCGGAAGCCCGCGTAGGCGAGGGCGAGACCGGCGATGCCGTAGATGGCCCACGGGACGAATGTCCAGTGGAAGAACGAGTACTCCAGGGCGACCCGGGCCGCGTCGCCCGTACCGGCCGCGACGCCGGTCGCCGGGGGCGGGCTGAGGAAGTGCTGGAGTGGCTCCCCCACTCCGTAGAACATCAGGCCGATGCCCATCCCCGCGCTGAACATCATGGCGATCCAGGCGAGGTTCGAGAACTCCGGCTCGGAGTCGTCGGCGCCGAGCCGGATCCGGCCGAACCGGCTCACCGCGATCACCAGGCACAGGACGAGGAAGACGTCGGCGGCGGTCACGAACAGCCAGGCGAAGTTGGCGAGGACCCAGCCGAGGGCCGTGGAGGAAGCGGTGTCGAAGGACGCCTTGCCGAGGGCCGCCCAGCCGACCAGGCCGACGACCGCCGCCATGCCGATCCCGATGACCTTCGCGTCGGGGCGGGGATTCCGTCCGGGTTCCCGGGCCGTCCGTTCGGTGCTCATGGGGCCCCACTATGGAGGCGCCGCAGCCGGACGCCGGGAGGGCACGCCGCCCCACGCCGTACATCGGGCCGTACGTCGGGCCGTGCACCGGGGCGTACAGCGGGCCGGGCATCGGAAAGGGCGGCCGACGGCACGAAGCCCGCACCGCCGACCGCCCACCGGCCGCTGGGCCGGTACCCGCTCAGTTCCTGACGTAGAAGGGCTCGCCCGGAGGCGTCGCCGAGGCCGGCAGCAGGGCCAGGTCGAGGCCGCGCACCAGGCGGGCCCTCAGCGTCTCGTCGGCCGCGAGGGCGCGGGCCACGCGCTGGGCGGCCTCGGCCGGGGCCGCGTCCTCGGCGAGGACCAGGGCGAGGGTGCCGTCGGCGGAGCCGGGGCCCAGGTGGGCGCTGAGCACGGCGGGCTCGGCGGCGATGGCCGCCCGTACCGCGTCCCGTACCGCCGGGTCGTCCAGCGGGTCCACGCTGGTCCGGCCCTCCGCGAGGGCGAGCAGGGCCGAGCCGGTCACCTGGTAGGGCACCGGGCCCGACATGTCCAGAACGAGGGTGTCGGCCTTCTCGTGGACGAGGGCTGCGAGGGCCTGGTGGAGCGGGACGGCGACGGGCCGGGCACCCGGGTCCCACAGATGCAGCGATTCCATCGAGGTGAAGGCGGGCAGCGCGCGCCGGTCGCCGGCGGTGAGCGTGGGCACCGCCATGTCGCTCGTCTTCTCCTTCTTCAGGCCCGTCTCGGGATCGATCTCGATCTCGCCGAGGACGGCGACGACGGGAACGAGCAGCCGGGCGTCCTGGAGAGCGGCGAGGACGGGCCCGTGCGCGGTCCGGTCCTCCGCCCAGGCCGCGAGCGCCGCGGCGAGCCGCGGGTCGGCGGAGCCGTCGTCGTCGGAGTAACCGGGGTCAGGGATGTTCTTGAGCTCCACGCCCCGAGCCTAACCGGCCGGGGTCCGGCCGGTGGACCTGGGCCGATCGGCCCGCCCGCCCGTCCCCTCCCGCGCGTATGGCGGCTCAGCGCGTACGGCCGCCGCGCCACAGGGCGACGGCGGCGGCCAGGAAGAGCACGCCGACACCGCCGACGAGGGGCGCGAGGAGACCGATGGGGCGGGAGTCGTCGGCGTCGGGCTCCGGGCCGTTGCCGAAGTAGCGGCCCGTGTAGCCGGTGACGGCGCTCTTCGTGTCGGCGCCCTTGAGTCCGTCGGCCGCCTTGATCGCGGCGGCGGGGTCGACCGTCCCGTACCCCTTGTCGTCGCTGCGGCCGCCGTCGGGGCGGCTGCGCGCGGTGTCGACGAGGAGCCGCTTGATCTGGGCGGGCGTCAGGTCGGGATGGGCCGAGCGGATCAGGGCGACGGCGCCGGAGGCGAACGCGGCGGCGGCGCTGGTGCCCCAGCCCTCGTAGTAGCGGCGGTCGGGGTCGGCGATGACGATGTCGACGCCGGGCGCGCTGACCGTGGCGTACCAGCGGCTGGTGGAGAACGCGGCGTGGGTGCCGTAGCGGTCGACGGCGGCGACGGCGATGACGCCCGGGTAGGCGGCGGGGAAGGAGATGTGGTCGCCCTTCTCGCCGCCGTTGCCTGCCGAGGCGACGACGGAGACGCCCTTGTCGAGGGCGTACTGGACGGCGGCGTCCTCGCCCGCGTCGGGATGGGCGGACTCGGAGTCGTCGCCGAGGGAGAGGTTGATGACGTCGGCGCCGTGGTCGGTGGCCCAGCGGATGCCCTCGGCGAGCGCGGTGCCGCGGCTCTTGCGGGCCTTGTCGCGCTGCTTGTCGGAGCCTTCGAGGATGACCCGCACGGGCAGGATCCTGACCTTCGGGGCGACACCGAGGACACCGTCCCCGCCGCCGGGTCCGTGGCCGTGCCCGGCGATGATGCCGGCCATCGCGGTGCCGTGACGGGCCCAGGCCCGGTCGCCGCGGGCGGCGCCGAAGCCGATGAGGTCGGTGCCGGGCAGGACGGAGCCTTCGAGGTCGGGGTGGGTGGCGTCGACGCCGGTGTCGAGGACGGCGACGGTGACGCCCTCGCCGCGGGTGGTCTGCCAGACCGTGCCGGTGTGCAGCGCTTCGAGACCCCACTGACGGGCCCGGATGGTGTCGGCGTACGCGGGCGTGGTGGTGGCCGGGAGCACGGCGAAGGCGGTCGCGAGCAGGGCGGCGGCGGTACGGCGCGGGGTCACCGCTTGTCCTCCTCGACGGTGGCGGCGACGGTACGGCGCAGGGCCTGCTCCACGGCCTCGCCGACGCCCTTGGCCTCGTGGCCGAGGCCGGCCTGGGCGACGGGGCTGGTGCGCTTGGGCGTCATCGCGCGGGCGGCGGGTTCGGGCGCGGCCACGGTGCGGCCGTCGGCGAAGCCGGACACGGTGGTGACGACCACGGGCAGGTCGGCCGGCACGTGCCGCCACCAGCTGGCGCGCTGGGCGGCGCCGAAGTGGGCGGCGACGGTGCCGGGGCCGGCCAGGGCGGGCGGGAGTTCGTCGGCGGCGCGGGCGCCGAGGGTCTTCATGGTGGCGGGGTCGGCCTGGGTGAAGGCCAGGGCCACGGTGACGACCTGGGAGGACGTCGCGTCGGTGTACGTGGCGCGCAGGACGCGGTCGCAGCCGACGGCGCTCAGCGCCGCGTACAGCTTCGGCGGCAGGTTCTCGGCGGAGCAGGCGGTGTCGGTGGCGACGACGATCCGGGTCCAGGTGCGGGGCGCGCCGCCGGGGCCGGCCGAGGGGCCGGGGAGGGTGCGGGGGAAGAGCGTGTCGACGGGGGCGTCGTGCCAGAGCGCGCGGGCGGGGGTGAAGCCCGGGGGCTCGTCGCGTTCGTTCGGGCCGCTGTCGGTGAGCAGCGCGCCGGCCGCGGCGCCGCCGACGAGTCCGGCGGCGAGGACGGCGCAGACGGCGGCGCCCACGACCCGGCCGGTGCGGCGGCCTGGGACGGGGCGGAGGCGGGTGGTGGTCTCGGCCGGCGTCGGGGCGCCCAGGGCCCAGGTGTCGTACGGGTATCCGGGGGCGGGCGCGGCTCCGGTACGGGGGGCGGGGACGGGCCGGGCGGGCGGCCGCGCGGGGCGGGCCGGGGAGGGCGGCGCGGGGGTGGTGCGGGGAACCGGAGCGGTCCGGCTGTCACGTATGGGACGCAGACGGGTGGTGGTCTCCGTGGGCCGCTCGGCGCCGGCGGCGGGCTGCTCGGGCGGCAGCGGGCGTCCGGTGGAACGCGTGGGCGCGGGCGTGGCCGGGGCCGGGCTGGGCTCGGGGGTGGCGGGTGCGGTGCGCCGAGTTGGGGCCTGGGGCGCGGCCGGTGCGGGCGGTGTCGCCGGTGCGGCGGGCTGGAGGGCGTCGCCGATCCGGGAGGCGGGGGGCTCCGGGCGGTCCGTCGCGCGGGACTCCGTAGGGTCGGCGCCGCCGCCCGGTGGCCCCGAGGACACCGACGGCGCGGTGGGCGCGGTGGGCACGGCGGGCGCGGGGGCTTTGGCGGGCGTCGCGGGTGCCGGCGGCGCGGAAGACCGTACGGGCGGGGCCGTCGGCGGCCCGGCGGGCCGCAGGGCCTCGCTGATCCGGGACGTGGGGTGCTGCGGCTCGCTGCTCATCCCCGTCCCCTGTCCCCCTGGTCGATCCGCGCGGGCCGGCCGATCCGGTCCCCGGCCGCTCCGCGAAAGCAATGGCCGCCACTCTACGGGCTGTTCTCCCTGACACGGGAACCCAGGGGCCGCCCGCGCGCGGACCGGGCGGGGCGAGCGGTTCGCGGCCCGTACCGGCGTACCGGGACAAGGGCCGTGCCTCCCTCCACCCGCCCTCGGCGTCTCTGTCACGCCCGCCGGGAACGTCCCTGGTCGAGCCTTGGTCGAGCCTTGGTCGAGCCCTAGTCGAGCCACTCTCCGTCCCGCATGAGGACGCGGCCGCGCAGTTCCGCCGTGCCGCGCCACGCGTACACGGTCCGCGGCACCACGCGCAGGTACAGATGGGAGCCCTCCTCCACCCGCGGGTCCCAGCCGAACGTGGCGGTGTAGGCGTCGGCCGCGTCCGCGGGCACGTCCTCGTCCGGGAAGCACTCCGCCTCGCCCTGGAGCATCACCACGTCGACGGTGTCGGGCAGCCCCAGGCGGACACGCGGCTCCGCTCGGACGTTCCGCGCGGTCGCGGCGGCGGCGGTGGTGCACATCCACACGGTTCTCCAGACATCGAGAGGTGTCTCATCTGGGTGAGATCTTGTCTGGCCCGTAGCCGTCGGCAGCGATCTTCCGTTGGCGTGACTGCATACATATGAACGTGCTCAGGTCGGTACGGGAGGGGTCGGTGCGGCTGTACTTCGCCAACCACCGGGCGGTGTGGCGGGTCGGTGATGTCGCGGGGGTCGATCGGTCTCTGCTGGCAGGGGCTCTTGAGCGGTATCGCCTGCCGACCGGTACGCCGGTCCTCCTGGGCGATGCGATGCGGCCGGTGGAGCCGGTCTCCTCGTGGTTTCGCAGTCTGGCGCTGGCCCGGCGGGACGCGAAGTCGATGCGGGCCTACGCCTACACGGTGCTGATGCTGCTCGGCTTCCTGCTGGCCCGCGGGGCGGACCTGCGCTCGGCCACCGAGATGTGGACATCTTGCAGTTCCGGCAGTGGCGCCGCGAGGACGCCGAGGACACGGTGGCGGGAACCACCTGGGACCGGGACGCTGCCGCGATCGTCAGCCTCTACAAGCACCTGATCCGCATCGGCTACGTGCGGGTCAGCCCGTGGCGGTCGTCGCAGGGGGAGTCACTGGGCAGCGGTTTCAGCACGGACGTGCGGGTGCGGCATCTGGAGCTGGAGCAGTACCTGTTCTTCCGGGACGTCGGATTCGGTGGGCTGACGCCCGAGGCCGAGCTCGACGAGACGTTCGGCGGGTGGCGCCCGCATCGCAACCGGGCCGCGGCCGAGCTCGCGCTGCTGACCGGGATGCGAGCCCAGGAGTGGTCCACGCTGCTGCTGCCCGAGCTCGGCTTGATGGCAGGGCGCCGTCCACGGACCGCCGATGTCGATCTGGCGGCCTGCGCGAAGCAGAAGCGGCCCCGGTCGGTCTACGTCCCGGTCGGCGCAATGGAGTTGCTGGACCCCTACTTGACGATCGAGCGGCCGGAGATCGTGGCGAAGGCCCAGCGCACGCTGCGGCGCCGGCACCGGGACCTGTTCGTGGTCCAGCGGCTGGAGGCCGACGACACGAGGGTGCGGGGCGTTCTCGAAGGACGCACCGTCACCCGCTCCATCAAGGACATGGCCCCGGACCTGCGCCGCGTCACGGTGCTAGTGCCGCATCAGGCAACCTTCGCCTCTCGTGACGAGTCGCCCGGTCGCTGCGGTTGGCAGCTCCGGGCGATCAGAATGATCACGTGGCTGA
>NZ_JBEYHT010000117.1:0-5794 GCF_040635425.1 Streptomyces laurentii
GGCAGACTTCCGGTGGCGCCGGCGGGCCGGACGATCCGGGCCCGGACCTCACCGGTCGGACCACCGGGGACAGTGACCCACTCCTCGTCGACCGCGGGCAGGGCGGCCGGGCCGGACTGCACGTCGTCGACGACCTTGCGGCCCTCGGCCGGCGGGATCTGGAACAGGAACGGCGGCCGGGACGTGGCCTCGGCGAAATCGCGTGCGGCCGGCTCCAGGACGGGTGTGACAGGTGCGGCGACGGTGTCGGGGACGGTGGATACGGGGTCGGTCATGCTCCGGCCTCTCGATGGGGACGGGAAGGGATGGGGGTGGCGGGCAGAGCCCGCCGACGGGGGTGCCGTCGCGCCGGTTTCGCGGGGCACTGACGAACGTAGGCGGGCATCCGCGCCCCGGGTCGTCCCTGGGTGCAGAGGACTTGACCGTCAGTGCAGCGTTCGGCGCGGAGCGCCGCGCGGCGACCCAGAATGCGGAAGCGGGCACTGCCCAGGGGGGGCCGGTATCGAGAGAGGCGAGAGAGGGAACCACGTGCTGCTGCTGGATCTGGAGACCTTCGATCCGAAGGACCGCGTGGACGCGTTCCACGAGGCTCTGACGGACGATTCGGTACCGAACGACATAGCCCACGAGACATCGGCCACCGGGATACGTGCCCGGATAGAGGCCTGGCGGCTGGGTCCGCTCGACCTCGTCGACGTACGCAGCACCGGCTTCGAGGTCCGGCGGACGGCCCGGCACGTCCGCGGGCACCGCGAGCGCCCGGTGGTCTCCTTCTCGCTGCAGACCTCCGGCGTCCACCATGCCGAGAACGCCGACGAACGGTACCTCCTCGGCACCGACGACGTCGCCGTCTTCCACGAACTCGCGCCGCGCCGCTACGGCTGGTCGGGGGAGGGGTCCTCGCAGGCCGTCACCATCGACATGGAACACCTCGGGGTGCCGGTGGACACCGTCGTCCGCGCCTCCGTGCGCCTGCGGTCGAGCCCCCTGCACGACCTCGTGCTCAACCATCTCCGCACCCTGTGGCGGGACCCCGGCACGCTCGCGGCCGACCCCGGGGCCGCGACGCTCGGCAACGGCACCACCGACCTGTTCAGGGCGCTGCTCACCTCGGCCGCCCACGACACGGACGACCGCCGGGTCCGGGCGGCCATGGACGACTCGTTGGCCACCCGGGTCATGGCGTACGTACGCCGCAATCTCACCGACCCCGAACTGACACCGGAGCGCATCGCACGCGAACACGCGGTCTCACGACGCCAGTTGTACGCGGTCCTCGGCCGGGCCGGCATCAGCCTGGAGCAGTGGGTGATCGGGGAGCGGCTGGAGACGGCCTGCCGTCTGCTGACCTCGCCGCGCCATGTCGGCCTTCCCATCTCCGCCGTGGCCGCCCGCAGCGGGTTCACCAGCCCCAGCCATTTCACCCGCCGCTTCCGGGCGGCCTACGGGGTCACGCCGCGCGAATGGCGGCGGCTGCGGATCCAAGACACGGCGCGGTCCCGCCCCACCGACTCCTGACGCCCGGGAGGGAGCGCGCGCTCACGGGCGACCGAACGGCGCGGACGGTTCCGGCGACGTGGACGGCGCGGAAGCGCCGGCCACCGCCCCCAGCAGCGGGAACCCGGCCGCCACCAGAACGCGGTCCGATGACTTCTGTCGAACCGTGATCGCCGAGTCTCGGTCGTGGTCTCGGTCGGTCATGCCGATGCGCCTTTCCTCGTGGTGCTGGGTGGTTCTTCGTGGTCGGACCCCAAAGCCGGTACTCAAAACTATCGAAGGTGAAACGTTCGTTCTCCCAACGAGCGTATTATGCTTGTCGTGTCCGGATGGCCGACGAAGGCGGCCGGGACCGTTCGAGAGTCCGAGAGAGGGGAATCCGTGGACGTACCGAAGGAGCCGGCGACGCGCGGCGACGACGGCCTCCGGCTGTGCCGGGGAATCCCGGAAGGAGCCGAACAGCAGGTCGCCGCCCTGTACTGGGAGGCGTTCGGGCGCAAACTCGGCTCCGCGCTCGGCCCGCCCGACAAGGGCCGGGCCTTCCTCGCCGCCCATCTGCACCACGACCGCGGCATCGCCGTGCTCGACGGCACGGGCCGGGTCGTCGGCGTCGCCGGCTACGACCTCGCGGGCCGCGGCCTGACCGGAGGGTCGGCGCGTGACGTCCTGTCCGCGTACGGGCCGCTCGGCGGGCTGCCCCGGCTTGCCCTCCTCGCGCTGTTCACCCGGAAGCCCGCCGAGCGGGAACTCGTCATGGACGGCATCTGCGTGGCGGCGCCCCATCGCGGCACCGGCATCGGCAGTCTGCTGCTGCGCGAGATCGCCGCCGTCGCCGCCGAGCACGCCCGCACCCGGATCCGGCTCGATGTCATCGACGTCAACCCGCGCGCCCGGGCTCTCTACACGCGGCACGGTTTCACCGCCGTACGCACCCAGCGGACCCCGTTCCTGAGGACACTGATGGGATTCGGAGCCGTCACCACCATGCACCGTGCCGTCACCCCCGACGGCCCCGGCGGAGGAAACCCCCTGTGCCCCACTCCCTGACCCACCCCCGAGCGGACCGTACGCACCGGCCGGAGATCCCCACGCGGCTGCTCGTGCACGCGCTGGTCCGCGAGGACGGGGCCGTCGACGCCGGTGAGCTCTACTCCGTCGCCGGTCTCCTCGGCATGACCGACCAACAGGTCCGGCTGTGTGTGAAACGCCTCGTCGGCGAAGAGAAGTTCCGGCAGGAGGGCCGGGGGCGCAAGGCCGTCCTGCAGGCCGTGTCCGACGCCGCGACCGGCACCCTCGCACCCGACGCCGACCACGTCCGTCACGCCTACCGGCAGGACCACGGGCTCGCGCCCTGGGACGGTACGTGGCACCTGTTCGCCTTCGCCGTACCGGAAGCGCGCCGCACCGCCCGCGACGCGCTGCGCGAAACCCTCCTGCACCTGGGCGCGGCACCCCTCCAGGGCGGGCTGTACGTGGCGGCCAACCCCATCGCCGACCTGGTCGAGGCCCAGGCCCGGCAGCTCGGCGTCCTCGACTCCGTCACCTTCCTCACCAGCACCGACCTGCGGGTCGGGGAGCTCACGGACCCCCGTGAACTGGCCGCCGCCGTATGGCCGCTGGACGCGATCGCCGCCCGGCACGACCAGCTCGCGGACTTCGCCACGGCCTGCGTCGACCGGCTGGCCGCCGCCGATGGGGCTGATGGGGCTGATGGGGCCGGGGGCGGCGGCCTGTCCGGGGCCGAGCGGCTCACCCTGGCCGTGGAACTCGCCGCGGAGTTCGGCCACGCCATGACCCCCGATCCGCTCCTGCCTCCCGAGCTGCTACCCCGGCCCTGGCCCGGCAGCCGCGCCCGCCGGCTCGCCCGGGAGTGCTGGGCCGCCCTGAGCGCCCTCCCGGACGAACACGGCGACGCCACACCGCCGCCCCGCCTGTTCCGCCTGTTCCGCCTCTACGACGACGCGTTCACCGCGCCCGAGGAGCCCGGCGAGCGCGGTGAACGCGGTGAGCGCGGTGAGCGCGGTGACGGTGGCGATGACGAACCCGGCGAGCGCTCCCGGTGAGGAGCGCTCGGGTGAGTCCGTCCGTCTCCTACTTCACGGTCCGCAGGATCGCGTCCAGCTTGCCCTCCAGGGCCTTCTTGGGCGCCGCGCCGATCCACGAGCCCACGGGCCGGCCCTCGTTGTAGACGACGAAGGCGGGAACGGACGTGATGCCGAGCCGCGTGGCCGGCTCGGGCTCCTCGTCCAGATCGATCCGGACGACATCCAGCCGGCCGGACCGCTCGGCGGCCAACTGCGCCACGTGCGGGGTGACCATCCGGCACGGGTGGCACCACGTGGCCCAGAACTGGACCAGGACGGGTCGCTCCGCCTGGAGGCCGCGCCCGGCGAACGTCTGCGCGGTGACGCTGTCCACCGGGCGGGGAGTGGGTACGGGCATGGGACGGTTCCTTGTCGTGTGTCGTGTGTCGTGTGTTGTGTACGGGGGAGCGGGGCGAGGTGTCGGCCCGCCCCACGACTACTCGGCGGGGACGGCTCCGGCCGTGAGGCGGTGCTGTTCGACGGCGCGGTCGACGTCCTCGTCCAGCAGGTCGGCGTTGAGGGCGAAGGCGGCAGCGGACCCCATGCCGGCGGCGGTGATCACCTGGGCGCGGGGATCGATGACATTGCCGGCCGCCCAGACACCGGACACGCTGGTCAGGCCGGTGCGGTCGGTGACGATCCGGCCGGTGCCGTCCGTGTCGCAGCCCAGGCCGGTCAGCAGCGCGTCGTGCGGCACCATGCGGGGGAAGAGGAAGGCGGCGGCGCGGGGGACGACGCGGCCGTCGGCCAGTTCGACGCCGCGCAGCTTGTCGCCGTCGACGACGAGCCGCGTGATCTCGCCCTCGGCCAGGCGCAGCCCGTACGCGGTCAGCCGCTCCCGGTCCGCGGCGGCCAGGTCCATGGTGTGCGGGAAGAAGACGACGTCGTCGCTCCACTGCCGCAGGAGCAGGGCCTGGTGTACGGCTCCCGGGTGGGTGCCGAGGACGGCCAGGGGCTGGTCGCGGACCTCGTAGGCGTGGCAGTACGGGCAGTTCAGCAGGTCCCGTCCCCACCGCTCGCGGACGCCGGGGATGTCGGGCAGCTCGTCGCGCAGCCCGGTCGCGACCAGGATCCGGCGCGCCTTCAGTACCACCCCGCCCGCCATACGGACGAAGTAGCCGTGGTCGATCTCCTCCACCCGCCCCTGAAGGAGCCGGACGCCGTACCGGGCGATCTCGGCGCGCCCGAGTTCGAGCAGGGCCGCCGGCGGCAGCCCGTCGCGGGACAGGAAGCCCTGCATGTGCGCGGCGGGCGCGTTGCGCGGCTCGCCCGCGTCGATCACCACCACCTTGCGGCGCGCGCGGCCCAGGAGCAGGGCGGCGTTCAGACCGGCCGCGCCGGCGCCGATCACCACCACGTCGTGGACATCGTCGAAATCTCCGGTCCGGCTCCGGCCGTGCTGGTCGTTCATCGTGTTCATGTCGGATCAACCTCCTGCCGCGAGACTGCGCGCCCGGCCCGGAAGCGGCAACATTCGTTGCCATTTCCGGGACGCGGAGGTCGAATGGGGGCATGGACGAGCACGCAACGATCGCCGCCGCGCTGGCCGAGGTCGGCCCCCGCCTCCGGCGCATCCGCACCCGGCGTGGGGTGACCCTGTCGGCGCTGGCCGAGGCCACCGGCATCTCCAAGAGCACCCTGTCGCGGCTGGAGTCGGGCCAGCGCCGCCCGAGCCTGGAACTGCTGCTTCCGCTCGCGCAGGCCCATCAGGTCCCGCTGGACGAGCTGGTCGGGGCGCCCGAGGTGGGGGACCCGCGGATCCGCGTCCGACCCCGCGTCCACAAGGGCCGCACGGTGATCCCGCTGTCGGCGCAGACCGGAGGCGTCCAGGCATGGAAGTCGATCATCCCCGCCGACCAGAACCGGCCCGAGCCCGTCACGCACGAGGGATACGAGTGGGTGTACGTGCTGTCCGGCCGGCTGCGGCTCGTCCTGGCCGACCACGACCTGGTGATGGGACCGGGCGAGGCCGCCGAGTTCGACACCCGCCTGCCGCACTGGTTCGGCCCCGCGGGGGACGCGCCGGTGGAGATCCTCAACCTGTTCGGCCCGCAAGGGGAACGCGTCCATGTCCGGGCCAGACCCCACTCCAGGGCGGACCGGAACCAGGCCGATACCTAGGGCCTTTCTTTTGGATCTTGCTGGGCTCGCGTGCCCCGGCACGCGCGCTCGCCGCGTTGTCGTCAGTCGCCAACTCCCCCGTAGCCCTTCGG
>NZ_JBEYHT010000118.1:0-5691 GCF_040635425.1 Streptomyces laurentii
TTCGGGCCGTAGACGACGTCGTCGCCGAGGGGCTTGGGCTTGTGCCGGGCGGCGGCGGTGGTGGCCGCTGCGACGGCGAGGACCAGGAGGAGGACGGCCCGTGGGCCCGCACCCCTTTTCCCGTGGGATCAGATCCAGTCGTCGCCCGGGGCGATGGCGAAGTACGTGCCGCTGTTGAGGCGGGCCGCGATCTTGCCGTCGGTCGTGTGGACGAGCAGGTCGGCCTTGTTGTCGGCGTTCACGTCACCGAAGTAGAGGTGCCCCTTGCCGGGCTGGCCGAGGAAGTTGCCCCAGCCGGTGCTCCAGTCCGTACCGCCGTCGAAGTACGTGCCCATGTTGGTGCGCACGGCGACCTTGCCGTCCGTACCGTGCACGATCAGGTCCGCCTTCGCGTCGCCCGTGATGTCCGCGAAGTAGAGCCGGCCCTGACCTTCCTGGCCGAGGAAGTTGCCCCAGCCCTGGCTCCAGTCCGTACCGCCGTCGAAGTACGTGCCCTTGTTGGTGCGCACGGCGACCTTGCCGTCCGTACCGTGCACGATCAGGTCCGCCTTCGCGTCACCATTGATGTCCGCGAAGTAGAGCCGGCCCTGACCCGGCTGGCCCAGGAAGTTGCCCCAGCCCTGGCTCCAGTCCGTACCGCCGTCGAAGTACGTGCCCTTGTTGATCCGCACGGCGACCTTGCCGTCCGTACCGTGCACGATCAGGTCCGCCTTCGCGTCACCATTGATGTCCGCGAAGTAGAGCCGGCCCTGACCCGGCTGGCCCAGGAAGTTGCCCCAGCCCTGGCTCCACAGGACGGGGTTGCCGAAGCGGTAGACGGGCTGTCCGGGCGTCGTGGCGACGCTCTTCAGGGCGTTGCGCACCATGACCTTGCCATCGGTGCCCAGGACGATCAGGTCCTCGGCGCCGTCGCCGGTGACGTCGGCCGTGTACACGACCTCGCGCAGCCGGTCCTTGACCTGCTTCACCCAGGTCGCCACCGCCGCGTCGTCGACCCGGCTCGCCACGGCTCCCGTACGCGTCTCGGCCGGGTCCTGGCCGAAGCAACCGCCCTGCCACGAGCGGCTGTTGACCGCGACGAGCTCGGTCTTGCCGGCCACCTCCCGGACCAGCGGGCCACCGGCGTCGCCTGCGCAGGCGGCCGCGCCGTCCTGGCCGGTGACGGACAGCTCCCCGGCTGCGGGCACGTTGGAGGCGTCCACGGCGAACGAGCCGGTGTGCACGGCGAGCGGGGACCACTCGGTCTTGGTACGGCCGAAGCCGGCGGCCTTCAGCGTCTCACCGGCGGCCGGCGCGGTCGTGGCGAAGGCGACCGGGGTGATCCCGGCGATGCCCGTGGTCGGCTTCGCCAGGCGGGCCATCACGAGGTCGCGGCCCTGGTAGGGCGCGAGCTCGGTCACCTCGGTCACCAGACCCGTGGTGGTGGTCAGGTCGCCCCGCCCGATGGTGGCCACGGTCTTCAGCGCCGGCGCGCCGGCGGCCGGCACGGCACCGGAGGCCGGGTTGTCGACGAAGCAGGAGGCCGCGGTGATCACCCAGCGCGGGTCCACGAGGGTTCCGGAGCAGGCCCGGGTGCCGTCGCCTATGTCGAGGCGCACGGTGTAGCCGCCGGCGGCGGCAGCCGCGGTGCCGGAGACGGCCTGCGCCGAGGTCGCCCCCAGCATCAGCGGACCGGCAACCAGCGGGGTGGCAAGGGCAGTGAAACGTGCACGTCTGGCGGAGTGCATCAGCTCTTCCTTGTCTGTCGTGAGACTGACATCGCACTCTAGTGATCTTGACGGTAAGGCGGAATGGCCACCCGAACGGCCCCTGCCGGATTGCACCGACAAGGGCCGAAGGTCACTTCAGGAAGAACGTGGGAAGGTCACGAACGCGCCAGGGAGCGTCACGAATGCGCCGCACACGGGCGGTGGTGTGGCGGGACCGCCTGACCACCGCCGCCCCGCTCCGTACTAGATCGCCTGGAAGTCGTCGAACTCGCGCTGCGCCTCGTCCCGCTCCGCGTCGCGGTCGCGACGGCGCTGGGCCGCCGGACGCGGGGCCTCCAGGCGGTGGTCCTCGCCGCGGCGGCCGAGCATCTCGGCACCGGCCATCATCGAGGGCTCCCAGTCGAAGACGACCGCGTTGTCCTCGGAGCCGATCGCCACGCCGTCGCCGGCGCGGGCGCCGGCCTTCATCAGCTGGTCCTCGACGCCGAGGCGGTTGAGCCGGTCGGCGAGGTAGCCGACGGCCTCGTCGTTGTTGAAGTCGGTCTGGCGGACCCAGCGCTCCGGCTTCTCGCCGCGCACGCGGTAGACGTCTTCCTGCTCGTCGTAGGTGACGGTGAAGCCGGCGTCGTCGACCGCCTTCGGGCGGAGGACGATCCGGGTCGCCTCCTCCTTGGGCTTCGCGGCGCGGGCCTTCCCGACGATGTCGGCGAGGGCGAAGGACAGCTCCTTCAGGCCCGTACGGGCGACCGCGGAGACCTCGAAGACGCGGTAGCCGCGCTCCAGGAGGTCGGGGCGGATGAGGTCCGCGAGGTCCTGGCCGTCCGGGATGTCGATCTTGTTGAGGACGACGACGCGCGGCCGGTCCTCGAGGCCGCCGTACTGCTTCAGCTCCTCCTCGATGGCGTCGAGGTCGCTGACCGGGTCGCGGTCGGACTCCAGCGTCGCCGTGTCGAGGATGTGCACGAGCACCGAGCAGCGCTCGACGTGGCGGAGGAACTCCAGGCCGAGGCCGCGGCCCTGGCTGGCGCCGGGGATGAGGCCGGGGACGTCGGCGATGGTGTAGACGGTCGAGCCGGCCGTGACCACGCCGAGGTTCGGGACGAGCGTCGTGAACGGGTAGTCCGCGATCTTCGGCTTGGCGGCCGACAGGACGGAGATCAGCGAGGACTTGCCGGCGCTCGGGTAGCCGACGAGCGCCACGTCGGCGACCGTCTTCAGTTCGAGGACGATGTCCTGGAGGTCGCCGGGCTCGCCGAGCAGCGCGAAGCCGGGGGCCTTGCGGCGGGCGGAGGACAGCGCCGCGTTGCCGAGGCCGCCGCGACCGCCCTCGGCGGCGACGTAGGTGGTGCCCTGGCCGATCAGGTCCGCGAGGACGTTGCCCCGCTTGTCGAGCACGACGGTGCCGTCGGGCACGGTCAGGACCAGGTCCTGGCCGTCCTTGCCGGCCCGGTGGTCGCCCGCGCCGGGCTTGCCGTTGGTGGCCTTGCGGTGCGGCGAGTGGTGGTATTCGAGAAGTGTGGTGACCGACTGGTCGACGACCAGGATCACATCGCCGCCGCGGCCGCCGTTGCCGCCGTCGGGGCCGCCGAGCGGCTTGAACTTCTCCCGCATCACGGAGGCGCAGCCGTGGCCCCCGTTACCCGCGGCGACGTGCAGCTCGACGCGGTCCACGAAGGTGGTCATGGTTCTGTGCCTCCAGAAAAGCTATGGGTGGGACTGTCTATCTAGTAACACGCGAAAGGCGGACCCGCTTCCCTTACGGGAAGTGAGGTCCGCCTCCGCAAAACGTCCGATCAGGCGACCGGAACGATGTTCACGACCTTGCGGCCACGGAAGGTGCCGAACTGCACCGAACCGGCCTGCAGGGCGAACAGCGTGTCGTCGCCGCCACGGCCGACGCCCGCGCCCGGGTGGAAGTGGGTGCCGCGCTGGCGGACCAGGATCTCACCCGCGTTGACGACCTGACCGCCGAAGCGCTTCACGCCGAGCCGCTGGGCATTGGAATCGCGACCGTTCCGGGTGGACGATGCGCCCTTCTTGTGTGCCATTGCTCAGTCCCTCTTTACTTCGCGGCCGACGGGATGGACGTGACCTTGATCGCCGTGTACTGCTGACGGTGACCCTGGCGACGGCGGTAGCCGGTCTTGTTCTTGTACCGCAGGATGTCGATCTTGGCGCCCTTGGTGTGGTCCACGACCTCGGCCTGCACCTTGATGCCCGCCAGGACCCACGGGTCGCTGGTCACGGCCTCGCCGTCGACCACGAGCAGGGTCGAGAGCTCGACCGTGTCGCCGATCTTGGCGGTGGAAATCTTGTCAACCTCAACGATGTCGCCGACAGCAACCTTGTGCTGGCGACCACCGCTGCGCACGATGGCGTACACGCGGATCTCTCTCTCACTCGGTAACGGGGGCCCCTGACGCCAGCCGCCCACGCGCGGGCCTGGGGCCCACAGCGATTTCCGGGATCGGACGAGCGGCCTCTCCCGGCGGACCGGGAGGGAGGTGCTCAGAGGGTGCGGCATATCAAAAAGACACGCCGACGGTCTAGATTACGGGCGGGTCCCGTAAGGGGTCAAATCCCGGCCTCGTCGGTGGTCTCGGCCACGAAGCCCTTCAGCCAGGCACGGAAGTCCGGGCCGAGGTCCTCGCGCTCGCAGGCCAGCCGCACGATGGCGCGCAGGTAGTCGCCGCGGTCGCCGGTGTCGTAGCGGCGGCCCTTGAAGACCACGCCGAACACGGGGCCGCCCAGCTCCTCGTCGAGCGCCATCTTCTGCAGCGCGTCGGTGAGCTGGATCTCGCCGCCGCGGCCCGGCTCGGTCTCGCGCAGGACGTCGAAGACGGCCGGGTCGAGGACGTAGCGGCCGATGATGGCGAGGTTGCTGGGCGCCTCGTCCGTGGCCGGCTTCTCGACGAGACCGGTGATCCGGACGACGTCGGCGTCGTCGGTCGGCTCGACGGCGGCGCAGCCGTACAGGTGGATCTGCGACGGCTCGACCTCCATCAGCGCGACGACGCTGCCGCGCTGCCCGCCGAGGACCTCCAGCATGCGGGCGAGCAGCGGGTCGCGCGGGTCGATGAGGTCGTCGCCGAGCAGGACCGCGAACGGCTCGTCGCCGACGTGCGGCGCGGCGCACAGCACGGCGTGGCCGAGACCCCGCGGGTCGCCCTGGCGCACGTAGTGCATGGTGGCGAGCTCGCTGGACTCCTGGACGCGGGCGAGCCGGTCGGCGTCACCCTTGCGGGTCAGCGCCTCCTCCAGCTCGTAGTTGCGGTCGAAGTGGTCCTCGAGCGGACGCTTGTTGCGGCCGGTGACCATGAGGACGTCGGACAGACCCGCCGAGACCGCCTCCTCCACGACGTACTGGATCGCCGGCTTGTCGACGACCGGCAGCATCTCCTTCGGCGTCGCCTTGGTGGCGGGCAGGAAGCGCGTTCCGAGACCGGCAGCGGGAATGACGGCCTTGCGCACGCGGGGGGCGGGAGTGTTGTTCATCGGGTGGGTTCCTGATTTCCGATCGGGGTCAAGCCGTGTGGACCGTCCTCGGTGGAGGACGGTCCACACGGTTCACGACGGGGACGAGACCAGTCAGTCCTGGGCGGGGGCTGCGGTCTTCTTCGTGGTCGCGGCCTTCTTGGCGGTCGCCGTCTTCTTCGCCGCGGTCTTCTTGGCCGCCGTCTTCTTGGTGGCGGCCTTCTTCGCGGTGGCCTTCTTGGCGGTCTTGCGGGCCGCCTTCTTCGCCGGGGCGGGCTCCTCGGCGACGGCGTCGGCCTGGACCTGGGCGGCCGGGGCGGCCTCCTCGGCCGGGGCGGAGGACGCCACCACGACCACGGCGGCCTCCTCGGCACCCGCCGGCGAACCGGCCGCGGCGGTGGCCTTGCGGACCAGGCGCGCGCTGTTCACCCCGCTGTACCCCAAGGAGGTGATGGGCACCCCGGACAGCTTCAACGACGGGGCGCGCACCGCGCTCAAGGCGACGGCA
>NZ_JBEYHT010000119.1:0-5689 GCF_040635425.1 Streptomyces laurentii
GCTTTCCGGTCCCGGTCGCTTTCGCTTCCGTTCCCTTCCGGCTTTTCGAGCTTATCAGATCTTTTCGATCCGATTCACTCGGCGCTTTCCGTTCCCTTTGGCTTTCGCTCTTGGGCCCTTCCGGCGTTTTCCCGACTTTATCAGATTCATTTCCGCGACCTGACCGGTGGCGTACGTGATTCGGATAAGGAATCGAGGTGGCTCCGAGTGGAGCGAGGAAGAGTGTAAACGTTCAGCCGGGAGCTGATACAACTCCCCGGGTAACCGTTTGAATCTACCTCCCCGCGCAGACCGTGTCAACGGTTTTTTGCGGGTGAGGAGAGACTAGCAGGTCAGCCGGGGGCTCCGCACATCAGGCGGCGGTCGGGAGCTCGGCGGGGCGGTCGGCTTCCTCGACGTCGCCGGTGTCGCCGGCGCGGGCCGCGCGGCCGCCCAGGACGTAGACGTACGCGAGGAAGGCCAGCTCGGCGACGACGCCGATGCCGATCCGGGCCCAGGTAGGCAGGCCGGACGGGGTGACGAAGCCTTCGATCAGGCCCGAGAGGAAGAGGACCAGGGCCAGGCCGATGGCCATGCCGATCGCGGCGCGGCCCTGCTGGGCGAGGGCGGCGCGGCGGGTGGTCGGTCCGGGGTCGACGAGGGTCCAGCCGAGGCGGAGGCCCGTACCGGCGGCGACGAAGACGGCGGTCAGTTCGAGCAGGCCGTGCGGAAGGATCAGGCCGAGGAAGACGTCGAGCCGGCCGGCGGAGGCCATGAGGCCGATGCCGAGGCCCAGGTTCAGCATGTTGGCGAAGAGGATCAGCAGGACCGGGATGCCGAGGAACGCGCCGAGGACCAGGCAGACGGCGGCGGCCTGGGCGTTGTTCGTCCAGACCTGGGCGGAGAAGGACGCCGCCGGGTGGCTGGAGTAGTACGTCTCGTACTGACCGCCGGGGCGGGTCATCTCGCGGAGGTGGTCCGGGGCGCCCAGCGCCGACTGGACCTCGGGATGGGCGGCCACCCACCAGCCGATCAGCGCGCCGAGCAGGGTGGAGAGGAGTGCGGTCGGTATCCACCAGTGGCGCGCGCGGTAGACGGCGGCGGGAAAACCGGCGGTGAAGAAGGCGGCCGCGTCGCGCCAGGAGGCGCGGCGGGTGCCGGTGACCATGGCGCGGGCCCGGGCGACGAGCTGCGTGAGCCGTGCCGTGAGCATCGGGTCCGGGGCGCTCGACTGGATCACGGAGAGGTGGGTGGCCGTGCGCTGGTAGAGGGTGACGAGTTCGTCGGCCTCGGCGCCGGTGAGCCGGCGGCCCCGGCCGAGCAGATGGTCGAGACGGTCCCACTCGGCGCGGTGGGCGGTGACGAAGACGTCGAGGTCCATGATCGGCTGCTGCTCCAGGCACTGGTGCGTACGGGTCCGTACTACTGCGGCGCGCTGCGGGCCAGCTTGGCAGACTGACGTGCGCACGGGGATCGGCAGGGCGAAGAAGGGTGGGGGCCGTGAGTGGAGTGGTGACGGGAGACGCCGTCGTCCTTGGGTTGCAGCCGGCGCGGCTGCCGAGCCGGGCGCTGGCGCTGGTGATCGATCTGGCCGTGATCATGGTCGTCTACATGGCGATCAGTCTCGGGCTGCTGCTGCTCACCTTGTCGCTGGACGAGGCCGCGCTCGCCGCGGTGAACGTCGCGGCGTTCGTCCTCGTCCTGGTCGGGGCGCCGATCGCCGTGGAGACGCTGACGCACGGGCGGTCCCTCGGAAAGCTGGCGTGCGGGCTGCGGGTGGTGCGGGACGACGGCGGGCCGATCCGGTTCCGGCACGCGCTGGTGCGCGGGGCGATGGGGGTCGTCGAGATCCTGATGACGTCCGGGGTGGTCGCCGTCATCGCGTCGCTGGTGTCGGAGCGGGGGCGACGGCTCGGGGACGTGTTCGCCGGGACGCTGGTGGTGCGGGAGCGGGTGGCCACGTCGGCGGGCATGATGCTGCCGCCTCCGCCGCCGTGGCTGGCGGGGCGGTTCACGGGGCTCGATCTGTCCGCCGTACCGGACGGGCTGTGGCTGGAGATACGGCAGTACCTGACGCGGATGCGGCAGCTGGATCCGGCGGTCGGGCAGCGGATGGCGGACCGGCTGGCCAACGAGCTGGTCGCGCGGACCGGGGCGCCTCCGCCGCCGGGGGTGCCGGCCGCCGCGTATCTGGCGGGCGTGGTCGCCGAGCGGCAGGCCCGGGAGGCACACCGGGCGTTCGCCGCGCACCCGGTGCCGGGAGCGGTGCCTGGGCCCGTGCCCGGGGCGGGTGCGGGGTTCGTGCCCACGTACGCCACGCCCGCGGCTCCGCCGGCCGTGCCCACCGCACCCGTCGTACCCGTCGTACCCGTCGTACCCGTCGTACCCGCAGCTGCCTCCGCGCCCGCCGATCCTCCGGCGCCCGCGACCGGGTTCGCGCCGCCGGCCTGAGCGGAGCCGCGGGGTCAGAAGGCGTTCGGCGGGGTGTCGAGCTCTTCGAGTTCGATGCCGGGGGCCGCGAGGACCACGTCACCGGCCAGGTGGACGCTGTGGGTCTCCCCCGTGCTCAGGTCCCCGACCCGGTACTCGTCCACGACGAGCGGGCCGTTGTCAGTGGCGTGCGTTTCACTGTTCACCAGCGACCAGGACTGATCGGTCGTCAGGGGGGCCAGCGAGGGTCCCGTGAAGGCGACGAGCCGGACGCGGGTCTCCGGGGAATCGGGGGTGAGGCGCAGGAGACGCGAGAGCGCGACGAGGAATGCCGGGGACGTGCCCGTGAAGGCGTGGGCGCGGACCGTGCCTTCGGTGGCATGGGCTCCGGCGGGGTCGGTACGGACCCAGGTGACGCCGTCGAGGGCGGCGCCGCGGACTTGCCAGTGCGCGGTGCGCAGTTCGAGGCGGATGGGGCGGCCGCGTTCGTCGACGGCCAGGTCGACGGAGCCGGCGGGCGCGCCCGAGGGGGTGGTGGTCCGTGCCACGTAGCGCCAGCCGGAGGGGCCGGGCGCGCACTGGAAGTGCTCTTCGCCGAGGGGGGTGTGGTCGTGCGGATCGTGGAGCGAATAGCGGCCGCGGGGCATGGGTCCTCGGGGTGCTTCCTGGAGCCGGAGCCGGCACCGTGGCCGGCTGTCGTCGGCCGGCGCCGGCTGTGGTCGAGGAACGGAGCAGGCCCCCGGCACGGGGGTGCGGGGGCCTGTCTCGTTCCGCTGGGGGCGATCCGGGGCGGGCGGGTGGTGTGTGCCACCCGCCCGTCACCGGATCGGATCGCGTCGGATCAGTAGCGGTAGTGGTCCGGCTTGTACGGGCCCTCGACCGGGACGCCGATGTACGCGGCCTGCTCCGGGCGGAGCGTCGTGAGCCTGACGCCCAGCGCGTCGAGGTGAAGGCGGGCGACCTTCTCGTCGAGGTGCTTGGGCAGCGTGTAGACGCCGATCGGGTACTCGGACGTCTTGGCGAAGAGTTCGATCTGGGCCAGGGTCTGGTCCGCGAACGAGTTCGACATCACGAACGACGGGTGACCGGTCGCGTTGCCCAGGTTGAGCAGACGGCCCTCGGACAGCACGATGACGACCTTGCCGTCCGGGAAGGTCCAGGTGTGGACCTGCGGCTTGACCTCGTCCTTGACGATGCCCGGGATCTGGGCCAGGCCGGCCATGTCGATCTCGTTGTCGAAGTGGCCGATGTTGCCGACGATCGCCTGGTGCTTCATCCGGGCGATGTCGGACGCCATGATGATGTCCTTGTTGCCCGTCGTGGTGACGAAGATGTCCGCCGTCTCGACGACGTCGTCGAGCGTGGCGACCTGGTAGCCGTCCATGGCGGCCTGGAGCGCGCAGATCGGGTCGATCTCGGTGACGATGACCCGGGCGCCCTGGCCGCGCAGCGACTCCGCGCAGCCCTTGCCGACGTCGCCGTAACCGCAGACGACGGCCGTCTTGCCGCCGATGAGGACGTCGGTGGCGCGGTTGATGCCGTCCACGAGGGAGTGCCGGCAGCCGTACTTGTTGTCGAACTTCGACTTCGTCACGGCGTCGTTCACGTTGATCGCCGGGAACAGCAGGGAGCCGTCGCGCTGCATCTCGTAGAGGCGGTGGACACCGGTGGTGGTCTCCTCCGTCACGCCGCGGATCTCGGACGCCAGCTGGGTCCACTTCTGCGGGTTCTCGCCCAGCGTGCGGTTGAGCAGCCGGAGGATGTAGCCGTACTCCTCGCTGTCCGCGGTGGACGGGTCCGGAGCGGCGCCGGCCTTCTCGAACTCGACGCCCTTGTGGACGAGGAGGGTGGCGTCACCACCGTCGTCGAGGATCATGTTCGGGCCGCCGGTGGGCGTGTTCGGCCAGGTCAGCGCCTGCTCCGTGCACCACCAGTACTCCTCCAGCGTCTCGCCCTTCCAGGCGAAGACCGGGACGCCCTGCGGGTTCTCCGGGGTGCCGTTCGGGCCGACGGCGATGGCCGCGGCGGCGTGGTCCTGGGTGGAGAAGATGTTGCAGGAGGCCCAGCGGACCTCGGCGCCGAGGGCGACCAGGGTCTCGATGAGAACGGCGGTCTGCACGGTCATGTGCAGGGAGCCGGTGATCCGGGCGCCGGCGAGCGGCTGCTGCTCGGCGTACTCCCGGCGGATCGCCATCAGGCCGGGCATCTCGTGCTCGGCGAGGGTGATCTCCTTGCGGCCGAAGGTGGCCAGGGACAGGTCGGCGACCTTGTAGTCCTGCGTGGCGACGGTCGTCATGACGGGGGCTGCTCCTCGTGGCATCGGTTGCGAGGGGTCGAGTGGGCGCCTCACACCGCGGCGGTGAGCGACGCGGGCATACGAATGCCCGAGCACTTGTTCGCGGTGCAGTCGTCGGAGGCCCTCTCTCCCTCGGCCGGTCCGCTCGCGGACCGCCCGACCGCCATCAGCAGCGACGTCTGGCTCGTCCCGAATCTACACCGATCGGCGCAGCGGCCACAGTCCGCCTGGTCGGGGGCGGACGGATCCCGCCAGGGCCCACCGGTAGGGTGCGGGGCCGGTCGGCGCGTGGGCGCCGGACGGGTGACGGGCGACGACGGCGAACGACGAGGGGCGGGCGATGAGGCCGGGGCGAGGACTGCGGATCGCGGGACTGACACTGGCGCCGCTGGGGGTGCTGCTGATCGCCGCGGGGTTCCTCCTGCGCGTCGCGTACCCCGGCCACACGGTTCAGGGGACGTCGATGGAGCCGGCGTACGGGCCGGGCGACACGCTCCTCGCCGAGCGCGTCGAGCCGTCCGAGCTGCGGCGCGGGGATGTCGTCCTCGTCACCGCGCCTGAGTGGGGCGTGTCGCGCGACCTGCTGGTCAGGCGGGTCATCGGGGTCGGCGGCGACCGGGTCCGGAGCGACGGCGGGCGGCTGTACGTGAACGGCCGACCGCTCGCGGAGCCGTACGTCGCCGAGACGGGCGGCGGCCCGTTGGGCGCGGAGCCGGACGTCGAGGTGACCGTGCCCGAGGGGCGGCTGTTCCTGCTCGGCGACAACCGGGCGAACTCCAACGACGCGCGCAACCATCGGGACGACCCCCATCAGGGGACGCTTCCGGTCACCGCCGCGCGGGAGCGGGTCGCGAGCGGTCCGCTCGGCGCGGTCGGCGCGGGCGCCGGGCTCAGGCGGTCCAATAGTGCGGACACGGCAGCCCGGGCGTATCCCTGGCGCCGGTGGGCGGGTTCGGTGGCCACCGCGTGGATACGGGCGGCCAG
>NZ_JBEYHT010000120.1:0-5338 GCF_040635425.1 Streptomyces laurentii
AGCTACAGACCCTCCTCGCGACATGGACCGGCGTCTGCCCCACCTGTCACCGCGGCATACCCACACCAACACCAACCTGACCAAGCCCTACTAGTGGTCGACGGCCGTGCCCGGCGGGTCTACAAGGCGACCGAGGCCGGGAAGCAGGCCCTCGCGGAGGACCGTCAGGCGCTGAAGGAGCTTGCCCGCGAGGTTCTCGGGGCGAAGCCCGTAGACCGGCGGCGCGGGGTTAGCGGCCCTCGGTTCCCGTTGTCGCGGCCGGGACGGAAGCCGTGCGGGGCAGGTGCGCGTCGAGAGAGAGGGCACCGGCGCCGACAAGGACCAGGAAGAGGCTGCCGCACAACTGGGCCAGGTCGGTGCGGGATTCGTGGGCGAAGTCCCACCAGCCGGACTTCCCCGCGAACAGCAACGCGTCTCCCCAGAGGATCGGCAGCTTGGTGATCAGCAGCGCGCCCAGCATGTTCACGATCATGGGGATCGTGGCGAGCCGGGTGAGCAGTCCGACCAGGATCAGCAGGCCGCAGGCGATCTCGAACACCCCGTCCAGAGGCGCGAAGAGGCCAGGGGCGGGGATGCCGGCCTTGTCGAACCGGCCGGTGCCCTGTGCGTCGGGGCGGAGGAATTTCAGGATGCCTTCGCAGAGGGGCCGGCTGGCGGCATGGTGCCGAGGCTCGTCCTGAGTTCGCGGGCGGTGGCCACGGACAGGCGTGACTGTGGGAGAACTACATGGCCGTTGACACAGGGGCACTTCGGTGGGAGGTCCTCCGGTGGTGCGGCCCTCCGTCACGGTCGCCACCGGGATGAGCCGGTCTCGCAAAGGCGGGCTCCCTCCCGCGGGCATGCCACTCCCGCTAGGACGACCGCAGAGGTGGGGTGGAGATTGTCGAGATTTGCACCCGTGGGGACTCCGTGGAAGGCCCGCTGACCTTGCGTATGAGCGAGCCCATGGGAAGCACGGAGTACTCAGGACGGCTTCGGGTGCGAGACAGGCCGACCGCTGGCGAGAGCACGCTCCACCGCGTCCCGGGCAGGCTCCTGCCGGGTGAACACATCCTGGCCAATCACTGTGGATTCCCACGCTTGCGCCGGAGATGAGGAACGGGTCAGCAGCCAGGTGGTCAGCAGCCATTCCGGGTCTGGCAGGAGCAGTCCGCTCCAACTCGTCAGAGAGCCCACATCGCCGTGTTCGTTGCGCCAGGCGACGGTCCAGCCGAGAGCGATGCCGTGCCCCGGCTCCGTCGGCCCGCCATGGCGGCCGGTGAGGACGTATGTGCCGGGCGCGTGTCCCACGGCCGTGAGGTACGTCCCGCTGATGCCTCCCACCGGGTCCGATCGCAGGTGCATACGCGACCCGAACTCGTTGTACCAGTCACCGTCGATGATCACGGGGCTCTCCCAACACGTCGGTGCTCCAGCAGTCCCGTCGGACGTGCACCGGTTCCTGCCTCTCGATCGATTGGACCGTAATGCCAAGAACGGTCCAAGTGGCGCAGACATGCCGATATTGGGGAGCGGGGGGCACGCCGTTACGGCGAGTGTGGCCTCCGGCGGCCGCTGACCGGGAGCTAGGCGAGATCCTTGACGTACGTCTTTGCCGGGGGGGCTGGTCGTACGGTTCTGTGGAGGCCCGGCCTTCAGGGTGTCCTGGGTCGGTGCGGCCGACTCAGGACCGAGCACCTACCGCCGGGAACCGCGTACGCGTCGACCGCGTGGTGCCCCCTCCGCGTCGTCGAGGTCGACCACGAGCCAGCCAGTTCCTCGATAGTCTCGCTCGCGTCGCTGCTTCCGCCTGTAGGCCCTGTCCGAGCCACTCACCCTGCACGGCCGGCCGACCGTCGACGCTGTGCAGTGCACTGTCAAGGGCAGAGAACCGGCCGTCGGCACTTTCGCCGGCACGTATCAGTGCTGATCGTAGCCATGGGCCCCGTGCAGGCGGACGAAGTGGCAGGCGTGACCGTCGCGCGGTACACCAAACCGTGGGCCAGACGCTCGTACAGCTGGACCCGCTCCCGTCCGCCCGGGCCGATGGGCTGGACGAGCCGTCCGCCGGTCCGCAGTCGTGCGACCAGCGGCTCTGGTACCTCGGGGAAGGCCGCGTAGACGATGACGGCGTCGTACGGGGCACGGTCCGGCACACCGAGGGTTCCGTCGCCGAGGACGATCTCGACGTTCTCCAGGCTCTGTCCGGCGAGCCGACGGCGGGCATCCTCGACCAGATCGGGCCGGCGTTCCACGCTGACCACATGTGCGGCGAGGCGGCGGGCCGGCAGTGCGGTCTGCCAGCCGTAGCCTGTGCCGACCTCCAGGACGCGTTCGCCGCCGGTGAGGCCGAGCGCGGAGACCATCATGGCGACCAGCGAGGGCTGGGTGGTCACCTGGTCGTGGGGGAGCGGTAGGGGCGGGTCCCGGTAGGCGGACACCACGTACTCGGCGGGGACGAACTCCGCCCGCGGGGTGGCTCGGACGGCTTCGAGCAGCCGTCCGAGCCACCCCAATGGACCGTGCCGCTCGGACGAGATCCTCGGGAGATGACTCGTGCCCCATGGGTCTGAGCCAATGTTCAGGCGAGGCCGGCGATCAGCAGAAGTACGGCCGAGCAGGTCAGCAGTACCGGGCAGATCTTGAACCAGACGACGCTCGTGCGAGCCCCGGTGAGAGCCGTCAGCACCGCGAGGACGAGCAACGCTCCTGCGATGACGCGGTACGTCCAGTCGGCGGTGGACATCCCGCCGCCGACCGCGGTGACGACGATGACCAGCGCGGCGAAGGACCACACGGCCACCGCCTCGGCCAGCCGCTCCTGCAGCAGCACCCGACGGTTGTCCGCCGAGATTTCCCCGAATCCGGCGACGACGGCCCGGGGCGGGATCGCATCCGAAACCCCCCACAGCCCGACCAGGCCCGCGGCGACGTACGCGAGGACGTCTTCCATATTCCGAGGGTCTGCTCCCGGCTCGACCCACGCCATTCAACCTGGGGAGCAATCAGAGCGATGGGATCGCCCGCTGGCGTCCGCTGGAAGACTCGGCGAAGGAGCCGTGGAAGCCCGCCCCGATACGCGTCCCGCGAGTCGGCCGGAATCTGCCTCCGTCGAGGGCAACGTCTTCCGGCATACGGAATCCGGAAGGCGCCCAGCGAGCGTCACCGCGCCGTCCGGACGGTGAACGTCTCCTCGGGGATCAGGTGCGAGGAGTTCTTTTCACACGTCCTCGGCGGGTTCGGCTTCGGAGCGGAGACGGACCTTGAGGAGGACGCCCGGGCTGACGAAAGCGACCGGGCAAAAGCCGTCCTCACCGATCGGCAGCCGCTTGAGGTGTCCGCTGCCCACGGGCCACCGTTGCCGCTGTGCCACCTGCGGCCCGATGATCCGAGGGTGCCGCCGCCGTTTCCCGTACGGCAAGGGCCGAATGGGGGCCGTCGGGACCCGGTCGGCCCTGGCAGGAGCGGGCGGCACGTGCTTTCCTGAAGTGAGGAGAGGTCCTCCTGGAAGGACGCGGAGGAACGGACTTCGGGCCGCGCACCGCGCAATCAGGATCCGCGAGAAGCGGATGGGCCCCTCCTCCCCGTCGGCCCCGTGCCGTGAGGTCCGGGCGGACCGCGGTCGGGACCGACCGGCGCTGCCCCGGCTCCCCCTTCCTGTGTGAGCGTGGCAGCGAGGCTTCTCGTATCCCGAAAGGCGGTGGGGGCCATGGAGACGCCCCTCGTGGTCGGCGTCGACGGTTCCGACGCCGGCCTCACTGCGACCGACTGGGCCGCCGACCAAGCCGTACGGCTGGGAGTGCCGCTGCGTATCGTGCACGCCTCGCGGTGGGAACGGTACGAGGGTTCCGTGCCGGCCTGGAGCCTGAACCGCCCATCCGGCCAGGTGCGCGCCGAGAACATCGCCGCCACCGCGGCCGAACGTGCCCTGCGTCACGCCCCGGGCCTGAAGGTCACGACGGACGTCCTCGTCGAAGACGCGGCGAGCGCTCTGCTCAGGGAAGCACGCTCGGCCGATGCGGTCGTCGTCGGATCCCGGGGCCGCGGTGAGCTCGCCGACCTCCTGCTCGGCTCCGTCGGACTCATCGTGGCAGCCCGCTCCCACGGCCCCGTCATCGTCGTGCGCGGCCACCAGCACGCCCGGTACGCGCGCCACCAGAGTGTCCTGCTCGGTATCGGCGAGCACGACGTGGCCGTCCGCTTCGCCTTCCGCGAGGCCGTCCTCCGGCAGGCCGAACTCGACGCCGTCCACGCCTGGCGGCGCCCCGCCGCCCACGAACCGGCCGGCCATCCCCTGCTCACCGGCAGTGTCGCGCACCACGAGGAGCAGCGGGCGACCGCGTTCCTCGGCAAGGCCGTGGAGGCCGCCGCCCGGGCCTATCCGGAGGTGCGGCTGCGGCGCACCACGGTCGAGGGCCCCGCACACAAGACGCTCGTCGCGCGGTCGACGGCGGCCGACCTGCTGGTCGTCGGGGCACGGCGCCGCGAAGGCCACTTCGGCATGGAGCCGGGCCGGGGCGCCCACCGGGCGCTGCACCACGCCGCCTGCCCGGTCGCCGTCGTCCCGCAGGATCACCGTGCTCCGACCGGGGGTGAGCGGTGATGACCGGCGACGCCACCCCGCACGCTCGCGGCGACATCGGACGCCGGGTCACTGCCCGGCGGGAGGCTCTCGGCCTGACCAGGGAAGAGGTGGCCGAGCGCGCCGGTTCGGCACCGAGCTACATCCAGTACATGGAGGAGCAGGTGACCACCCCTGGCATCGCCTTCATGGTCAGACTCGCCAAGGCCCTGGAGTGCACGGTCCAGGACCTGACCGGGTACACGGCCGAACTGCCGGACGGCACCGGCCGGGCAGGCCGCGACGCCCGGCTCGCCGAGCTGGACGAGCCGGAGTGCTGGCGTCTGCTCGGCACCCACGGCGTCGGGCGGATCGTCTTCACCACCGAGGAAGGTCCCGCGGCCTTCCCCGTCAACTACCAGATCGATCACGGGGAGATCGTCTTCATGACGGCGCCGGGCGCGGCAGTGGTCCGTACGGCCGGGACGGAGATCGCCTTCGAGGCCGACCACGTGGACGAGGCGTTCAGCCAGGGCTGGAGCGTGCTCGTCGTGGGCCGGGTCCGCCGTGTCACCGAAGCGTTCGCCACCCGACGGCTGCGGAACGCGATGTACACGGGCCCGTGGGCGGGGGAGGGACGGGACGTGGTCATCGTCCTGGCGCCACGCCGCATCACGGGGCGGCGCATCGTCGTCGAGGGCGCTCCCGGAGTCGAGGGGCCTCCGGACGGCCCGGCGTAGCGGCCCGGCGCCGCCGGGCGCCAGACCACCTGTCCTGGCGGACCTTCCGCGACGGCCC
>NZ_JBEYHT010000121.1:0-4488 GCF_040635425.1 Streptomyces laurentii
CTCACGGTCGAGAACACCGGCGAGAAACTGCCGCCACACCTGGTCTCGACGCTCACCGAACCATTCCAGAGGGGCACCGAGCGCATCCACGCCAACCAGACGGGCGTCGGCCTCGGCCTGGCCATCGTCACCACCATCACTCGCGCACACGACGGCACCCTCACCCTCACCCCGCGCGACACCGGCGGTCTGCGCATCACGGTGGAACTGCCCGCGCGCGCGTCCCCACGGTCGTGATGCGCGCCCCGCCGACCGCGCGGGTGGCGCGGCCGTGTCGACGTACGCCGGGATCGTCCTCGGCGATCACCGCGCGCACGGCAGCTCCGCGGTGATGGTGGTGGGCCCGCCGGCGGGGCTGCTGACGTGGAAGGTCCCGTCGAGGGAGCCGACCCGCTTGGCCAGCCCGGTCAGTCCCGTGCCGGCGGCGGCGTCGGCACCGCCCAGCCCGTCGTCGGTGACGCGCACGCGCAGCACCTCACCGACCTGATGGACCATCACCTCCGCACGCATCGCGTCGGCGTGCTTCGTCGCATTGGTCAGCGCCTCGGAGATCACGAAGTACGCGACCGACTCCACGTGGGGCGCCACCCGCTCCTCCAGGTCGACCCGCAGCCGCACCGGCAGGGGCGTGCGGGCAGCCAACCCGGACAACGCCGCGTCCAGACCTCGGTCTTCGAGCACGGCCGGGTGCAGCCCCCGCACCAGGTCGTTGAGTTCGGCGATCGCCTCCTTCGCCTCCAGGTGCGCTTCCGCGATCGCCTCGCGGGCGTCACACGGCAGGTCCGGGCGGGCGGCAAGGGCCAGACCCAGGTTGACCGCGAGAGACACCAGCCGCTGCTGGGTGCCGTCGTGCAGGTCGCGCTCGATCCGGCGGCGCTCCGCGTCGACGGCCTCGATCAAGTCGGTCCGGCTCACGGCCAGCTGATCGACCCGCTCCTGGAGCCGCTGCGCCCGGCTGGGCCCGAGCAGGCCCGACGCCGGCCGCGCCTCGGCCCGGGCTACCGCCCGCGCGGTCCAGGGCAGGGCGCACAGGAGGAGGAGCCCGGCCCCCGTGTACGCCGGCAGCCGGGTCAGGTAGCCGAACCAGTCCTGCCGGACCCCGGTCGGCAGCGCCCATGACCAGGCGTAGGCGAGGACGCCCGCCAGGCCCGCCGCTGCCACCGCGAGCACCAGCAGCTCCAGCAGCGCGAACAGCGGGCCCAGCAGGAGGTGGTAGCCGATCCTGCGCCACGGCCGCGTCGCCGCGAGCCACCGGGCGGTAGAGGCCCACGTCCATGGTTCCGGCGCGGTGGGGGTGAGCCGGGGGATGTCCACACCGATGAACACCCGGTAGCGAGCCCGCTGAACGGCCGTCAGCACCGGGGCGCCGAGCAGGACCAGGGCGGCCGACACGGAAACCGTAAGGAGCCAGTTCCCCGTCCTGGCGGCAGTCGTCGCCGCCCAGGACCACACGGGCACCAGTGCCAGGTGCGGCAGCACACCAGCGGCGAGAAAGCCGGTGTCCCGCCGCGCCCGGAGGGCCGTGCGTCTCAGTCCGGCTGGAATCGTCATGGCACGACGCTAGGGCACCGCGGGAGGACGGTGCCATGAAACCTGTACCCGATCTCACGGTGGAGCCAGTACCAGCTGTAGATCTTGATCCTGGCCTGTGGACGGACGGCGTTTCGGGTCGGCAGGCCGGCTTCTGCGGGCCGCCGGCAGGGAGGCCGGGCCCGGTGGGACAGGCACTTCGCCCCGGTGGGCATCGTCATCACGTTCTTCGTGGCACCGGACACCGAAGCGAAGCGGGTCGACGACGTATCGGCAGCGTATCGAAAACTGCATACGCGTTGGCAACGTCCCGTTTCCTTGAATAGAGGCATGACCTACAGCGAACCAATGGGAATCATCATTCGATGAATTACTGAGGTCGAGCGATGTCGTCACGCTCCATGCGCCGCTCAACGCCGAGACGCACCATCTCCTCGACCGTGCACGCATCCAGCGGATGAAACCCGGTGCCTCGGGGTCAACACCGGGCGCGGCGCCCTCATCGACACCGCCGCGCTGGCCGCGGCGCTGGAGGACGGGCGCCTGGGTGGTGTCGCCCTCGATGTCGTCGAGGGCGAGGAAGGCGTGTTCTACGCCGACCGACGGAACGCACCCATCGACAGCAAGCCACTTTTGCGGCTGCAGGAAATACCGAACGCTTTCAGCAGTCCGCACACCGCTTATTACACGGACCGTGCCCTGGGTGAAATGGTCGAGAACTCGATTGCCAACTGCCTGGAATTCGAAAGAAGGAATCATGGCACCGTCCGTGACCTCGACCCCCGCCTTCGCGGCCTTCTTGATGTTGCGGCGCCACTGCTGGCTCATGGCCTTCAGGACGCCTTCCTCGGACCTTCCCGCCAGCGGCACCTCGTACGTGAACTGCGGTTGCCCGGCCCCGAATCCGTCCTCAGGGCCCTGCGGCAGCCAGCCGGCCGCCCGGAGCCGTCGGCTCACCTCGGCGCCGGTCGGATCGACGTGCCCGTCGGGGAGTCCGGTGAGCCGCCGCACGCCCGGATCGGCCACGCCGTCCTTGACCTGCGCCGCATCCCAGGTGTGCGTTCGCACCGGCGGGCACAGCCGGATCGTGAACGCGCCGCGGGCCTTGAGATATGCCGCCAGTGGGTCGAGCCACGCACCGATGTCCCCGGACCAGTCGATGTCAGGACCCCACGGCACATACGCAAGCGTGGACCGCGACAGCCCTGGCACCGGCCGGTGAAGGACGAGCCCCGCCCCCACAAGCCGCCCGCCGTCGAACCATCCGAGCGACTCGGCGCGCCACTCTGTCTTCACCCGCCCCCACGCCGGGGTCTGCGCAAAGTGCGCGGAGCGCCGTGCCTGCACGAAGGCCAGGTGCTCGGCGTCGCTGATCGGCGCGATGGTCAGCGTCACAGGGAGGGGCGGGGGAGATACGGCGGGATCAGCCGGAGCTGTCGGCGGCGGGCGCCCCGCCCGAGGGTCCCTGTGGGGTGGCCGGGGTGCCCGGCGACCCGTACGAGGGCTGGGGCGGCGTCGGCGCGGTGGGCGCCGTCGGCGGGGGCGGCGCGGTGGTCGGCTGCGTGGGCGGTGGTGCGGTCGGCGGGGTGTTCGGGGGCGTCGGCGGGGCGGGGGACGCCGGCGTCGCCGTCGAGGTGGGGGAGGCGGGAGAGGTGGACGACCCGGGAGCCGACGGCGAGGGGGACGGAGCAGTGGTCGGGTAGTCGTGGTTGCCCGTGTCGCCCGTCGGGCGGGCGATCCAGCTGTCCGACTGCTCGTCGTGGATCACGAAGACGTCGATCACCGCGGACGCCGGCTGCACCACGACCACATTGCTCGCCTGGTAGCCGGGCCAGGGTGTCCCCACCTGCTTCGGCGACTTCTGCGCCACCGGAGGCGTCAGCGGATTGCCGCAGGCGCACCGCACCCGCGGCACTCCGCGGTCGTCGACGAGTACCGCCGTGCCCGCCTGGAGCACCGCCTGGTAGGCCACCGGACGGCCGTCGCGGTACCCGTGGTTGGTCACCCGGGTGTCCACACGGAGCTGAACAGGCGTCAGAGACCGCAGATAGTCCGGGACTTCCTCCTTCGTGCGCCCGATCACCGACGCGAACGCGGCGGTCTTGGCCGGTTCCTCGGTGAGATAGCGGATCTGCTGCTCGACGTCGCAGCTCGCGACCCGGCGCGTCCCCCCGTAAAGCCCGGGGGTCGATCCCTGCACGCTCCGCGCCGCGTAGGCGGTCGTGCCGGACGCGCTGGGCAGTGCCGGAGGCGAGGCCGTCGTGCTCTGCGTATGCGCGGTGGAACGGGTGAAGGGGTCGGGGCCGACCGAGGAGGTGCTCTGCAGGAACACCTCGCCGCCCGACGCGGCCTGGTTCGAACCGCCGCCTCCGCCGCCCCGCTGGGTCAGGACCACGATGAGCGCGACTGCCGCCACCAGGACCGCGGCCAGCGAGGCGACCTTCGGTACGGAGCGCCACCACGGGCCCCCGCCGCCTCCGCCACCCGCCGCGCCCCCGCCCGTACCGCCCGCGCCGCTCCCGTCCCCGCCCCGCCCTCCGCCGCCGGTGCGGCCCGCGCCTCCGCCCGTACCCCCGCCCGTCCCGTCGTGCGTCGCGCCGCGCGGCGGCACGGAATCCGGTGGGGGAGCGGCCGGGCCCGGGTGGCGGCCACGGTCCGAGAGCGGCCCCGACGGCGGGCCCGTGGGCGGGCCGGAGGGACGGTCGGACGGCGGGTGGGAAGTCACGTTGTCTCCCTTTCTTCCGTTCCGCGCTCATTGTGTGCGCCGACCGGACGCCGCCCGCAAGCGGACCGCACCCGCCCGTATTAGCGTGACCGGCGTGAGCCCACCGCTCCCCACCCCCACCGGACGGACCGTCCCCGCCGACCCCGCCGGACGCCTGGTCCACGGCCTGGCGGCCGCCCTCGGCGCCGTCGTCACCGGTTTCGTGGCCATGGGCGTCACCGCCGCCCTCGGCC
>NZ_JBEYHT010000122.1:0-4152 GCF_040635425.1 Streptomyces laurentii
GGCTGTGTCGTCGGTCGTGAGCAGCCGGACGACGAGGACGACGGCGGCGCCGATCGTGGCCATGTAGGCCCAGCCGGGCCTATTCCGGCGCAGAGCGCCGGAATTCGGTCCATTCTTGAATTCGCGGAGCGAATTCCCCGCGCCGTTTCCGGAATGGAGCGTAGCGGAATTCCGGAATTCGGTCGCAGATCGAATGTGAGGGCGCTTGCGCCCGATTTCTTTTTGGGTGATAGGTGACGCTTTGTTTGAATTCGGGGAATTCAGTTTCGTTCCATTCCTTAATTGCGGGGGGATTTTTCGCTTTTCGTGTGGCTTTGGCGCCCATTTTTCGGGGGTTTGTCGTGGGCTGTTTCCCCAGGTCAGGGGGTGTTTCGTTAGGAACGTAGAATTTCCCCGGACCTGAGGGCCGGGGAAATTCTAGTGGTGTGGTGGAGGGTTAGAGGGCGGCGATGATGAGTGCGGCGGCGCCGAGCCAGGCGGTGTGCCAGCTCTGGTCGAGCGCGTAGGCGCCGGTGGCCAGGGTGGCGGCGGGCTTGCCCTCGGCGGTGACCGGGTGGGCGGGGTGTGCGCCGGTGCCGAGGGTGTAGAACTCGCCCTTCCCGCAGATCCGGGCGAGGGCGGCGAGGGTGGTGCGGCGGTCTGCCCACCAGTGGCTTGCCGCGTCGAGGCCGAGCCCGAGAAGGAGGCCGGCGGCGCTGAGGTGGAGCCCGAGGGCCAGGGCGACGGGGGCGAGGACGGCGGCCTTCGTGATGGTGAGGCAGAGGACGTGCTTGGTGCACGCGAGGCGGCCGGCCCGGCCCGGGAGTCCCTTGTAGGCGGCCTGGCAGGAGGACTGCACCCAGTGGTCGCCGACGGAGTGGCCGATCCAGAGGGCGATGAAGACGGCGGCGAAGGTGGCGGGCATGATGGGGGCCTTCCTGGTCTGCGGGCTGGGGAGGAAGGGGCGGCCGTGCGCCTGGCAGTGGACGGCCGCCCCGGTTGTGTTGGGAGGGGCGGTCAGCGGTCGGTGACGATCCAGCCGCGGTCGGGGTGGCGGCGGATGGATCCGCCGGGGGTGTGGAGCTGGCCGGAGACCTGGCCGATGCCGAGGGCATCGAGTTGGGTCAGGAGGTCAGCTGCGCGTGTGGCCAGCTCGCGGGCTTGCTCTTCGGTCTGGCGGAGTTCGTCGGGGGTGCCGGTGAACATGGTCAGCCTTCCTGGGGGCGGTTCTTGGTGGCCCATTGTTCCCAGCGGGAGGGGCGGTCGCGGCCTTCGAGGACGGCCTTGCGGCGGGACTGGGCGGTGGACTTGGTGACGTCCATGGCGTGGGCGAGCTGGCCGAGCGAGCCGCCGAGGGTGGCGTGCTGCCGGATCGCGGCGTCGCGGAGGCCTTGGAGCCTGGGCAGCAGCCGGAGGTCGAGGTCGTTGATGACGGTGTAGAGCATGGCGGCGGTGGCCTCGGTGGGGGCCGAGTCGGTGTCGGTGTTGCGGTCGTTGGCGCCGGTGCGGAGGAGGGTGAGGGCCCACAGGGCGGTGTCGAACCAGTCGGTGAGGGTGTCCAGGTCGATGCCCAGGGCGGCGGACTGGGCGGGGGTGAGGCTGAGGGTGACGTCGACGCCGCCGAGGCGGGCCTGGTCGCCGGTGCGGTAGGTGATCGAGTCCATGGGGGTCTCCTTCTGGTGGGGCGCCGGCGCTTTCGAGGGCGCCGGGTACGGTCCCGGAAGGGGTACGAACCTTCGTACCCACCCCTCCAAGGTACGAAGGTTCGTACCCCTTGTCAAGGCGTTCGTGACGCCACGACGTCATGGGTTCGCGGGGCCGCCACGGTGCTGTGAGCTGGGCTGGTGAACGCGAAAGGCCCCGGAGACCGAAGTCTCTGGGGCCTTGGTGAGTGGGGTGGTCAGCGCAGTCGTCGCATGAGGGCTTTGTGGGTGGGTTCGTGTTCGCGGGCGAGCCGGGTCAGTTCGCGGAACACTTCGGCTTTGTCGAGCTGGCGTCGGCCGGCCTCTTCGCGGAGGGTCAGGATCCAGAGGTCGATCTCGGCGGCTTCGTCGGTGTCGAACCGTACGGTCGTGGGGATGGCGTCGGCGGCGGCGGGCGGGGGCCGGCGCCCGCCGCGGGTGCGGCCTGGCTTGACGGGCTTCGTGGGCGGCCTGGTCTCCTCGGCCTCGAAGAGCGTCGGTTCCTTGTGCTCCTGGCCCTCGTCGGCGTCGGGGCCTCCTGGCCCCGTGGGCTCACCAGAGCCCTCGGGCCTGGGCTTGTCGCCTTCGTGGCGGAGCCTGCGCATTCTGGCGAGGTCGGCGTCGAGGCCGCCCATGTCGGGAGGGCCGACCTTCTTCGAGGCGCTCATGCGGCCAGCACCGCCTTTGCCAGGTCGCGGTACCACTCGGCGGCTTCGCACTTCGGGTCGAACTCCAGGACCGACTGCCGCTCGCGCCATGCCTTGCGGATGTCGGTGCGCTTCTTGATCTCGGCGATGACGGGCGGGTCGCCCATGCCGCGGAACGCTTCGAGCATGGAGGAGACGATCTGTCCGTCGCGGGTGTCGAACCGGCTGGGGATCAGGCCGAGGATGTCGATGTCGACGTCCATGTCGTAGGTGAGGACGCTGACCATCTTGAGTAGCAGCCGCAGCGCGCGGATCGAGGAGTCCTCGGCTTCCACGGGGACGAGCAGGCCGGAGCGGCGCCCGGGCTGTTTGCGGGCGGCCATGAGTGCGCAGTCGGTGCCGGCGCCGAGGGACGGCGCGCAGTCGATGACGACGTCGTCGATCTCGCCCTCGAAGTGGGCGAGGAGCCGGGCGAGGCGCATCTCGCGGTTGTTCGACAGGTAGAGGCCCTTGTCCAGCATGAACATGTCGATGTTGGTGGGCAGGGCCCAGATGTTGGGCCGGTACTGGACGAGGAGTTCGTGGGGGTCGCCCTTCCACTCGCCGAGGATCCAGCCCTTCATGGTGCGGTCGTCGGGGCTCTCCTGGAGGCCGAGGGCTTCGGTCATGTGGCCTTGGGGGTCCCAGTCGACCAGGAGCACGCGCCGGTCGTGCTCCGAGAGCGCGGCGCCCAGGTTGATGGTGTTGGCGGTCTTGCCGACACCACCCTTCTGGTTCGTCATCGCGAAGGTGTTCATCATGGCGGCAGCCTATGGCCTCACAGTCCTTGTGCCGTAACGCCTGGGGCCGTGTTGGTGACGTCACGGACTCACGGGGCCGTGACGGCAGGAGGGTCAGTAGCGGCGGAGGGTGGCGTCGCGGTGTGCGGGCGGGGGCGGGGTGTCGAGGGGGTGGAGCCAGCGGGTGGGCACGGTGAGTTCGCCGACGCGCGGCAGTTCGACGGGTTCGTCGTCGGCGTCGAGGAGCGTCCCGTCGAGCCGGTAGGTGTGTCCGGGCGGGAGGCCGGCGGTGGCGGCCTGGTCGTCGGTCAGCTCGATGGTGAGGCGGGCGGTGGAGCCGACCCGCAGTCCTTGGGCGGTGCGGGCCTGGGTGTCGACGTCGGTGATGGTGAGGGTGAAGAACGTTCCGCGGAGCCAGATCAGGGGGAGCCAGGAGTCGCCGATGGTGTGCGGGTTGTAGCGGCGGGTGGGCAGGGAGCCGGGGACTTCGCACCGGTAGCTCTCGCCGACGCGGACGTCCTTGGTGCGCATACCTCAAGCGTCCCGCTGCCCGCGGCTGGACGCTCGGCCACGATGGCGGTGTGCGAGCGGAGCGAGAGTACGGTGGCCGGCCACCGCGCGGCAGCTGCTGCTCCCCCTCAGCCGTGTCCGGGCGGTGTGGTCGCCTCACGCTGGGGTGGTGGTGACGGCGGGGGTACGGCGCCCGGCCCCGTACGCGCGGTGTCGAGGCCGGCCGGACGCGGGGCGACCCCACCCCTCCCGCCGCCAGCCGCTTTTGCCCCGTGCCACCGGCCCGCGGTCGCCGGACGGCGTGGCCACGGAGGATTACGGGCCGTGGGCGCCCTCGGGGAGTCCAACGAGCGTGTCCCCGCCCGGGAACGGTCGGGGGCCTCACAGGGTGGGCGGGCGGTGTGGCCTGGGCGTATGGGGTGTGAGGCTCACGGGAAGGCCCTGTGGTGAGCGCCGGGTCGGCCGAGGGCGGCGGTGACGCCCATGGCCACGAAACCGGTGACGACGGCGCCGAGGGCGGCCGCCAGGCCGTGGACCAGGCGTCCGGCGGGGTCG
>NZ_JBEYHT010000123.1:0-4035 GCF_040635425.1 Streptomyces laurentii
GCGCCGATGAGCAAGGAAGAGTTCGTCGCGATCGTCGCCGCCGGCCAGCCCGCCGCGCCCGGCTACTTCGCGTACGACGCCGACCTCAACCGCCGCGAGCGCGAGCTGTTCGACCCGGCGGCGGCCCCCCGGCCGCTGACCATCGAGGAGTTCACCGAGCGCCGCGCGGCCGGCGCGGTCGTGGTCGACGCCCGCGACCCGCACGAGTTCGCGTCTGGTCACCTGCGCGGCGCGGTCAACGTGCCCGCCGACGGCCGGTTCGCCGAGCAGGCCGGAACCGTCCTCGCCCCGAAGGACGAGCTGCTGGTCCTCGCCCCGCAGAACCGCGAGGAGGAGATCGTCACCCGCCTGGCGCGCATCGGCTTCGACCACGTGACCGGCTACCTGCGCTCGCCCGAGGACGCCCTGGTGACCCTGGCGGACGAGGTCTCCCCGGCCAGCCGGCTGACCGCCGCCCAGCTGCGGGACGCCCTGGCCGGCGACAACCCGCCGGTGGTCCTCGACGTCCGCAACTGCGGCGAGCGCGGCTCCGTCGGCTTCATCGACGAGGCCCTGCACATCTCGCTCGGCGAGCTGCCCCACCGTCTGGACGAGATCCCGACCGACCGGCCGCTGGTCCTGCACTGCGCCGGAGGCCACCGCTCCTCCATCGCGGCGAGCCTGCTGCGCCACAAGGGCTTCACCGACGTCTCCGACATCCTCGGCGGCTACGCGGCCTGGGCCCTCCTGGACACCCCGGCGGCCTGACCACCGCCGGACCGGACGGGGCGGCCCCCACCCCAGGGCCGCCCCTCCCGGAACGGTGAAAAGCCCCGGCGCCCCCGCGACCAGCCCCTCGCGCCCTGACTGGGTCACCTCGCGGGAGCGCCGGCATATCCCCGGTATCCCCGGCGATTCCTCGGGCGAGCGACCCCCACCTGCCGCGCCCCTCGCGGCCCCTCGCTCCCGCCCTGCCCGCAACACCCCGCGCCACCCGCGCCACCCGCCCCACCCCCCCCCACGGAGCCCCCATGTCGACGACCCCGACCACCACGCTCACCCCCGCCGCCCTCCAGCGCCTCCTCGCCACCGGCCCCGCCCCCCGTCTTCTCGATGTCCGCACCCCCGGCGAGTTCCAGACCTCCCACATCCCCGGCGCCTACAACGTCCCCCTCGACACGCTGCGCGAACACCGCGCCGAGATCCTCGCCCACCTCGACGAGGACGTCGTCCTCATCTGCCGTTCCGGCGGCCGCGCCGCCCAGGCCGGCGAGGCCCTCGCCGAGGCCGGGCTGCCGAACCTCCGGGTCCTGGACGGCGGCATGATGGCCTGGGAGATGGCCGGTGCTCCCGTCAACCAGGGGCCGAAGCGCTGGGACCTCGAACGTCAGGTCCGTCTCGTCGCCGGTTCGATCGTGCTCACCAGCGGTATCGCGGGCCTGTTCGTCCGCCGGGCGCACCTCGTCGGCACGGCGGTCGGCGCCGGGCTCACGTTCGCCGCGCTCAGCAACACGTGCGCGATGGGCATGATGCTGTCCAAGCTGCCGTACAACCGCGGCCCGCGGACCGACATCCGTACCGTCATCGCCTCCCTGCGGGAACAGTCATGATCACGTTCGTCCTCGCGGCCTCCGTACTGATCGGCGTCAGCCTGGGCATCCTGGGCGGCGGCGGTTCGATCCTGACCGTCCCGATCCTGGTCTACCTGGCCGGGCAGGAGAGCAAGGAAGCCATCGCGACCTCGCTCTTCGTGGTCGGTGTCACGAGCCTGTTCGGCCTGATCACGCACGCGCGGGCGGGCCGGGTGCGCTGGCGCACGGGTCTGATCTTCGGTGGCGTCAGCATGATCGGCGCGTACGGCGGCGGCCGGCTCGCCGAGTACATCCCGGGCACGGTGCTGCTGATCGCGTTCGCGCTGATGATGCTCGCGACCGCGGTGGCGATGCTCCGGAAGTCGCGCAAGGAGCGCCCGGCGAAGCCGGCGCACGCGGAACTGCCCGTGGCGCACATGGTCGTCGAGGGCCTGCTCGTCGGTGCGATCACCGGCCTGGTGGGCTCGGGCGGCGGGTTCCTCGTCGTCCCGGCGCTCGCGCTGCTCGGCGGTCTGCCGATGAGCGTCGCGGTCGGCACGTCGCTGCTGGTCATCGCGATGAAGTCGTTCTCGGGGCTCGCTGGTCACCTGGCCGGCGTGCAGATCGACTGGAACCTGGCGCTGGCCGTCACCGGCGCGGCGATCGTCGGCAGCCTGATCGGCAGCCGGTTCGCGGGCCGCATCCCGCAGGACACGCTGCGCAAGGCGTTCGGCTGGTTCGTGGTCGTCATGGGCGTCTTCGTGCTCAGCCAGCAGATGCCGCACGCCTTCTGGGCCAGCCCGCTGACCTGGGCCGGTGCCGGGGTCGTCGTGGTGGCGGCCGTGGTGTGGGGTGCGGTACGGGCCCGCCGCCCGGCCCCGGCCGGGACGCCCGGCGCGCCCCCGCTGGACGCGCCGGAACCCACGGCCCGGGTCTGAGAACCCGGGTCCGGGAATCCGGGTCCGGGAACCCCTTACCGGTTCGCCTTCAGCGCCGCCCCGATCGTCTCGGCGATCGGGGTGGTCGCGCGTCCGATGAGGCGGGCCAGGTCGTCGCCGCGCGAGGCGAGCGCGCCGCGCGCGACGGCCTCGTCGACGTCGACGAGGATCTCGGCGAAGGGGGCCGGGACGCCGGCGCCGGTGAGGATGTCGAGGTGGGCGGCGGCGGGCACGTTCGTGTACGTGATCTCCTGCCCGGACCGCGCCGCGACCTCGGCCGCGTACTCGGCGAGGGACCACGACACGTCGCCGTTCAGCTCGTACGCCTGCCCCAGGTGCGCGTCGAGCGGGCCGGTGAGGACGGCGGCAGCGGCGGCGGCGTAGTCGGCGCGGGCGGCGGAGGCGACGCGGCCGTCGCCCGCGTTGGCGACGACGGCGCCGTGCGCGAGGACCGGGGCGAGGTTGTCGGTGTAGTTCTCGGTGTACCAGCCGTTGCGCAGGAAGGTGTACGGCAGGCCGGACGCGAGGATCGCCGCCTCCGTGGCCTTGTGCTCCCCGGCCAGGACGAAGTCGGCCTCGGGACCGCCGAGGATGCCGGTGTACGCGAGCTGGGCGACCCCGGCGGCCTTGGTGGCGGCGACGACGGCGGTGTGCTGCGGCACCCGGCGGCCGACCTCGCTGCCGGAGACCAGCAGCACCCGGTCGCCCGCGCGGAAAGCGCCGGCCAGGGTCTCGGGCCGGTCGTAGTCGGCCACCCGCAGTTCGATCCCGCGTTCGGCGAGGTCGGCGGCCTTCGCCTTGTCCCGGACGACGGCGGCGAGGGACGCGGCGGGCTCGGTGGCGAGGAGGGCGTCGAGGACGAGACGGCCCAGTCGACCGGTGGCTCCGGTGACGACGATGCTCATGGTTTCTCCCGGGGGTGAGGGCTACCCACTCACCGTACGTCATGCGCTAACTTTCAGAAAGCGCACCTTTCGGAACGTGCGCAGCGCCGCGGCACACGACGAAGCCGCCCGCCCGAAGGCAAGCGGCTTGGTCGGGAGCTCAAGCCGGGCGGGTCACCCCACCACGGTCCAGGTGTCCTTCCCCGCGAGCAGCTGCGCGAGGTCGCCCTTGCCCTGCTGCTCGACCGCCTTGTCCAGCTGCCCCGCCATGAGCGTGTCGTACACCGGCCGCTCGATCGACCGGAAGACGCCGATGGGCGTGCGGTGCAGTGTGTCGGGGTCGGCCAGGCGCGACAGCGCGAACGCGGTCGTCGGCGACGCGGCGTGGGCGTCGTGCACGAGGATCCGGTCCTCGTTCGAAGGCGTCACCTCGACGACCTCCAGGTCGCCGGTGGCCGGGTCGCGGACCACGCCCTTGTCGAGGTCGGCGCCGAAGCGGATCGGCTGCCCGTGCTCCAGGCGGATCACCGCCTCCTGTGCCTGCTCGCGGTCCTTGAGTACCTCGAACGCGCCGTCGTTGAAGATGTTGCAGTTCTGGTAGATCTCCACCAGTGCCGTGCCCGGGTGGTCGGCGGCCTGGCGCAGGACCTCGGTGAGGTGCTT
>NZ_JBEYHT010000124.1:0-3908 GCF_040635425.1 Streptomyces laurentii
CCAACCGGAGTTGGACACAGCTCCGTATTGGCCGTCTACTCTCCACCCACACCCCTGCCACCTGGGAGAACGGGAGATCCAACGTGCGGGACGACCACGAGATAGACGATCGGCCCTTCGCTGACCCCAGCCTCCCCCTGGGTGGGTACTGCCGCATCTCCGACGCCGACCTTGCAGACATCCGCAGGGCCGTAAAGGAGGGCAGGATCACCGAGGAGGAGGCTGCGGAGCTTGAGCGGAAGGGCGTCCTCAAACAGAAGGACGATCTTCGATGGCTGGCAGGCAAGCACAACCGCGAGGTGGTCTTCTACGAGGACAACAACCTGTCCGCGTTCAAGCGAAACGTGTCGCGGCCGGACTTCAAGCGGGCTCTCAGCGACCTCCGGGCAGTCCGCATCGCCGGGATGCTGTCGTACGACATCGACAGGTTCGCCAGGCAGCCCCGGGACCTCGAAAAGGCCATCGACATCTACGAGGACTCGAGGAAGCGGCTCATCTTCGACACGATGTCGGGCCAGAACTTCGACCTCTCGACTGCTGACGGAAGATTCTCGGCCCGCCTCTTCGTCTCAATAGCCAACAAGGCTTCCTCGGACACCTCACGACGCATCATCCGGGACAACAAGTGGAAGGCGGCCAAGGGCAAGTACCACGGAGGCACCCTGGCTTACGGCTGGGACGTAAACGACCGCGATAAACTCGACCCTCAGGCCGCGAAGCTGATCAACGAGATCATCGATGGACACATAGCCGGGGACAGTATCCATACCTGCATGGACTACCTTCACGAGAACGGTGCGGTGAACCCGAATACGGGCCAGCCGTTCACGTGGGCCGGCACTAAGACCATGATCTTCCGGGCCCGCAACTTCGGCATCCGAATCTATAAGGGTCAGCCTCAGTTCAACAGCGACGGCAGCTACGTCATGGGGGATTGGGAGCCCTTGGTCGTGACACCCAACGGTGAACCGGACCTCGCGAAGTTCGAAGCGCTCCAGGCGATACAGAAGGGAGCCATCAAGCCGGGTGACAAGACGACAGCGAAGTACTTCCTATCCCGGATCATCCGCTGTGGCCGATGCATGTTTCCGATGACGGGCAAGCCCGTCTGGATCAGGGGAAGGAAGTCGAACACTTTCGCCTACAACTGCAATAAGCAGCACCCGGACCAGTGCGGCGGCCTGCAAGTCTCAGGACCCCGGGTTGACCAACTGATCAAGGACCTGATCTTCGGCATGGTCGAGAAGGCCGCCACGGAGCGGAGCATCCTGGAGGCAGCGCAGCCGGAGCCCTGGGAGAAGGAGGACGAGTTCAACGACATACTTGAGCAGATCGAAGAGCTGAAGGCCCTCTGGGAAGCGAAGCAAGTCCGGGCCAGCTCCTACGTCACAGCCCTGGACGATCTTGAGTCTCGTAGGGACGACCTCAAGGCGGAGAGGGCTATGTCGATCGTTCCTCCGGCCATCAAGGTCCTTTCGCCGGAGCTTCTTACGAAGGGGTGGGACGGGCTTTCCCTGGAGCGGCAGAGGCTCATCGTGAGGGAGATCCTAACTGCCGTCATCATTCATCCGTCAGGTCGCGGGAAGGGCCGCACGTTCGACGCGACCCGAGTGGAGCCGGTGTTCCGCTAGTCGGCCGGCGCGAGGCCCATCAGCTCCAGTATCCGCTCGGCTTGGTCCTCGCTTAGCTCAGGGGCCCGTTCGAGCCATCGAGTCAACCACTCCTCGTGGGTCACAGTGCCACGCCCCAACTTCCCGCAGGTGATTCCAGCAGCTTGGCGGGCTCGATCGTTGGCGGAGTCGAACGGAGGACGGATGGAATGAATGGCCGAGGCACAGCACAGCTATCTGGATGCTGAGGAACGTCTGGGTTGTGCGAGCAGAGAAGGACGATCGGGTTGGGCTTCACGGTGCCCCTCAAAGGTGCGCAGGTCAGTGCTGATCCACTGCCTTCAGGACTACGACCGTTCGCGATGCTCCACCGCCAAGTACAGCGATCGTCGAACACACTCGATGGTCCGCACAATCCCCGGTTTCGGAAACCGGGGATTGTCACCTATATTGCGCCCCTCGGACGCCAGCGCCAAGCGGGTCGTGCCTGCCGGGCCATTCGCTGTCCGGGACACGGTGGAGTACGCATACACGGTCACCAACACCAGTGACTCTGCCTGCACGGGGTGACGGTCACGGACAACCTGATCGGCACCGCCACCTGCGACAGCACCGCCCTCGCCGCCGGGGAGAACACCGCCTGCTACGGCAGCTACACCGTCACCGAGGCCGATCTCGCCGCCTGTCCGCACGCCGGAAACGGCGACGACGACGGGAACGGGAGCGGAGGGAGCGGCGACGGCGGATACGGTACGACCTGTTCCGTCACCAACACCGCCGCCGCCACGGCGGCCGACCCGCAGGGCGAGACGGTCACCAGCAACACCGCCACCATCCAGGTCACCACCGGCAGCCACGACGGCTACGCCGCCGAGCCCGGCCGCAGAAGAGGGAAGGGAAACTGGACAGCACCTCTGATCCTTCTCCTCGTCGATCCGCACCCCGCCTCGGACCTGGCTGTCTCCGAGGTGGGGCGCGGTGGTTGGGTGTCCCGGCGGTCGCGGCACAGCGCTGTTCCGGCGCAGCAGCGATGCCTTGCGCCGTTCACCTCGTACCGGGGCAGCTCCGCCGGGCGGCGCGGCGGGATCGCCGACACGTCGAGGTCGCCCATGCCGAGGGCGGCGATCCCCTCGGCGTGCTTGAGCGCCCACTTCATCTGCGGTCCGGACACGCGTACCGGGCCGCGGCGTAGACGGTCCACCTCCGAGACCCGCTCGCCGGGCGGCACCGTCAGCAGCGAGTCCAGCACAGCCCGCTGCCCGGTGTGCAGCAGCACGAACAGCGTGTCCCACAGCCGCTGGTTCACCGCCTCGCGCACCGTGCCCGCCGGCCTCGTCAGCGTCGTTGTCCTGGGCAGGAGCACCCGCCGCCCGCGCAGCCACCCAGCCGCCGCGTCGAGCCGCGCCTTCGGCCCGTCCCCGGTCGGCCAGGCCCACGCGTCCAACCACCCGCTCAGCTCGTCCCGGTCCTCGGGGAAGTCGCGCCAGCCCCCCAGCTGTCTGGATCTCCCCGGCGTGCGTACGGGCCGTACCGTCCCTCTCGCCGTACATCTTCAAGTACGACGGGTCCGCGATCTCCAGCTCGGCCAGGTACTCGGCGACCGCCGCCGGCACCTGCCGCGGGTCCGGCATGAACGGGCCCAAGTAGCGCACGCCCTGGGTCCCGCCGCCGGGCCACCCGCTCAGCCCGGTGCTCCGCAGCCGCACCCAGCCGGAGGTGTGCCGGCTATTGGCAGGAGTGGTTGTCGCAGGTGCGGCAGACGGTCAGGTCGTGCTCTACCGCAGGATGGCCTGTGCGTGAGCTGGTACCCGTACAGGTGTCCGGGCACTGTGCCCCCGCCGCGTCCGGCCCGGCCGCGAGGTAACACGGAAGGTGGTGTGCGCGGTGCTGGAATTTCCCCTGATGAAGAACCAGCACCAGGTGAACGTGCCCTGTAGACCTTCGCCCAGTATCGGGACTGGACAGACTCGTCGCCCAGCCATGCGGACCACTCAACCGCCCGAATCCGTACGGGCTTGGATCGCCGAATAGGGAGAGTTACTCGTCAACGCGAATGGGCCCAGGCCCCTTCACCGCAGGGAGCGGGAAGAGCCCAGGCCCGGGGCCGGTGTTCTCAGCCAGCATCGGTCAGGCCGCCCTCCGGAGCGGAGGGTCAGGCGCCTCCGCCGCTAGAAGAACCCAAGCTTCTTCGGCGAGTAGCTGACCAGAAGGTTCTTGGTCTGCTGGTAGTGCTCCAGCATCATCTTGTGGGTCTCTCGGCCGATGCCCGACTGCTTATATCCTCCAAAAGCACTGTGC
>NZ_JBEYHT010000125.1:0-3717 GCF_040635425.1 Streptomyces laurentii
TCCTCGCGCTGGAGTCGGAGCCGGTCGACCCCCGGCTCTGACGGTCCCGGCGCCGCCGGGCACGGCCCACGGGGCGTGGGGGCGCAAGAGGGCGTAGCCCGTGACACGGCCGCGCCGGGCCCCCAGGTCACCGAGGACCGCGCCGACGGCGTCGTCCGGGACGGTGACCGTGACCTCGGCGACCGGTTCGAGCAGGATCGTCCCGCCCGACCGGAGCGCCTCGCGCAGGGCGAAGCGGCCGGCGGCCCGGAAGGCCGGTTCGGACGAGTCCTTCACATGGGTCGAGCCGTCGGTGAGCGTGACGCGCACCCCGGTCACCCGGTGGCCGCCGAGCGGCCCTTCGGCGAGGGCGTCCCGGCAGCCGGCCTCGACCGCGCGGATGAACAGGGGCGGTACGCGGCCACCGGTGACCGCCGACCGGAACGCGAAGTCCCCCTCGTCGAGGGGTTCGACGTCGATGACGACATGGGCGAACTGGCCGGCGCCACCGTCCTGTTTGACGTGCCGGTAGACCAGGCCGCGGACGCCCCGGTCGACGGTCTCCCGGTACGCGACCCGGGGCCGGCCGACCGTCACGTCGAGGCCCTGGTCGCGGCGAAGCTTCTCCACCGTGACCTCCAGGTGGAGTTCGCCCAGGCCGGACAGTACGGTCTGGCCCGACTCGGGGTCGGTGCCGACGACCAGCGACGGGTCTTCCTCGGCCAGCCGGGCCAGGCCGGTGGCCAGCCGTTCGGTGTCGGTGGCGCGGCGGGCCTCGACGGCCACGGAGACCACGGGGTCGGCGGCCTCGGGCGCTTCGAGGGCCAGGGGCGCGCCGGGCGCGCAGAGCGTGGCGCCGGTCCGGGTGTTCTTGGGGCCGACGACGGCGACGATCTCGCCGGCCGTCGCCTGGTCGGCCTCCGTCGTGCGGTCGGCCTGGACGCGCAGGATGCGGGCGACGCGTTCGGTGCGGCCCGTGAGGGTGTCGAGCACGGTGTCCCCCTTGCGGAGCGTTCCCGCGTAGACGCGGAGATAGGTCATGCGGCCGGTGGGTGTGACGGCCACTTTGAAGGCGAGGGCGGTGAACGGGGCCGCCGGGTCGGTGGGATGGCGGTCGGGGCGTACGGGTGGCAGGTCGACGGGCGCGGGCAGGTAGGCGGTGACGGCGTCGAGGAGCGGTTCGATGCCGCGGTCGCGGTAGGCCGAGCCGCACAGGACGACCAGCGCCGCGCCGTCGAGGGTCAGTTCGCGCAGGGCGGTGACGAGGGTGTCCTCGCTCAAGGTGCCGTCGGCGCAGAACTCCTCCAGGGCCGCCGGGTGCAGTTCGGCGACCTGTTCCACGAGTGCCCGGCGGCGGCGTTCCGCCTCCGCGCGCAGCGTCTCGGGGACGGGCCCCTCGACCGGCCCCTGTCGCTCGCCGTGCGCCCGGCCCTGCCCTTGGGCGCCGTCGGGCCACTCGTACGCCCGCATCCGGACGAGGTCGACGACGCCGGTGAAGGCGTCCTCGCGGCCGATGGGCAGCTGGACGGGCAGCGGGACCGTGCCGAGCCGGGTGCGCAGGGAGTCCACGACCGCGTCCAAGTCGGCGCCCGCGCGGTCGAGTTTGTTGACGAACGCGATGCGCGGGACGCCGTGCCGGTCGGCCTGGCGCCAGACGGACTCGCTCTGCGGCTCGACGCCCGCGACGCCGTCGAAGACGGCGATGGCACCGTCCAGGACGCGCAGGGCGCGTTCCACCTCGCCCGCGAAGTCGACGTGGCCGGGGGTGTCGATGAGGTTCAGCCGGTGTCCGGCCCAGGCGCAGCTGACGGCCGCGGAGAAGATGGTGATGCCGCGGTCGCGCTCCTGCGGGTCGAAGTCGGTGACGGTGGTGCCGTCGTGGACCTCGCCGCGCTTGTGGGTGGTGCCGGTCAGATAGAGGAAGCGCTCGGTGAGGGTGGTCTTGCCCGCGTCGACGTGGGCGAGGATGCCGAGGTTACGGATCCGGGTGATGCCGCCGCGGCCGGTGCCGGGAGTGCTGCCGGGGGTGGGGACGGAGGTACGCATGGTGAAGGTCCTTCGCGTGCGATGCGGATGCAGGCAGCGCGATTCCCGTGACGACGGGCCGCGGAGGCGAACGGCGGCCCGGTGAGGGACGTGGTGACGTCGTGCCGTACGGACGCGGGAGCGCGGGTACGGCGTCGTCGCGGGTCAGCGGTGGCGGCCGCGCAGCCGGCACCGGACGGACGAAGAGGCCAGGATCACGTCGTACCGGGCACGGGAGACGACGGTCGCGGCGGGCACAGCGGTCACGGTGGTGATGGCGGTGCGCATGGCGGTCGTCTCCCTTCTCTGCGGTCACGGCGGCCCGGAGGCCCGACGGCCGACAGGCCGTCTCCTCGCCGGATCACCGGCTGGTGGACGTGAGTGTAGGGAGCCGGGGACCGCGCGGGACACTTGTTTTCCGCGCCTCACGCATCGACGGGTCCGCGCCGTTCGCTCACTGGGGCCGCCGCCGTGTGTCACCGGGACAGCTCGGAGAGCTCACACGGGCAGGAGGCCGGCGAGGCGCGCGCGACGGGCGCCCGCGCCCAGCAAGATCCGCCGGACGGGTCCTGGAAGGTTCATGAAGATCTTGGAGTTCTGGCCCCGCCGCGTGAGTGGTGGGGCCAGACTCGTGTTTGTGGTGATGGGGGAATGGGCCGGGGAGACGGTCGGGCCGGATGTGTGGGAGACCTGCCGGGAGTTGATCCCGGCGGGGAGTGTGTTCGCGTTCCTGGCCGAGCATCGTGGTGTGCTGTTTCCGGCGGAGATGTTCGTGGACATGTATCCGTCGGCGAACGGGCGGCCGAGCATGCCGCCGCAGATCCTGGCCTCGGCGATCACGCTTCAGGCCCTGCACGGGCTGTCGGACTTCGAGACGGTCCAGGAACTACGGTGTGACCTGCGGTGGAAGGCCGCTTGCGGGCTCGGTCTCAACGACATGGCGTTCGATCCGTCACTGCTGGCCTACTTCCGCCGCCGCCTTTCCCGTTCTACCCGGCCGAACCGGGTCTTCGACGCGGTGCGGGAGGTCCTGAAGGCCACCGGCGTCCTCAAGGGCAGGAACCGGCGGGCGCTGGATTCCACCGTTCCGGACGACGCGGTCGCCACCCAGGACACCGTCACCCAGCTCATCGCCGCCATCCGTGACCTGCCCCGCCGGCCACACCGTCCCTCTTTCCGACCCCGGCGGACAACACCGGCAGCGCACCGCCTCCTTCAAGAGCCTGTGCACCGGATGTCCCCTGCGCGAGCGGTGCACCAAGGCCAAAGCCGGCCGAGTCCTGACCATCCGCCCGCACCACGACCTGCTCACAGCCGCCCGCCACCAAGCCGTCACCGACCCCGACTGGCAAACGGAATACCGCCGCTGGAGACCACCGGTCGAACGCGCCGTCGCCTGGCTCGTCCACCACGGCAACCGCAAACTCCGCTACCGCGGCACGATCGCCAACGACACCTGGCTCCACACCCGAGCAGCCGCCCTCAACCTCCGCCGACTGATCAACCTCGGCCTCACCCACACAGCTGACACCTGGACGCTCGACCCGGCCACCGCATAAACCAAGGGGCCGCCCCGCCCACAGCCGGACAACCCCTCAGCAAGATCTTCATCAGACTTCTAGTAGGGCTTGGTCAGGTTCGTGTTGGTGTTGCGTGTCCTGCGGGTTTGGTGTGTCGTTGGGGACGTGTGACGCCGGAGGAAATGTCAGCTGT
>NZ_JBEYHT010000126.1:0-3378 GCF_040635425.1 Streptomyces laurentii
CCCCAGGCCCCCTTCGTCCCCGCCCCGGCCGCCGCCGAGCAGCGGCCCGGAAACCGCGGATCCGATCCGGCCGGGGCACGCCCGGCGTGTTCAGTGGTGCGGCGGCCAGAGGCCGTCGACGAGGACGGTCAGTACCTGATCGGCCTCGTCGGGCGCGTTCTCGCGGGTCCAGGCCGCCGCGGCGATCAGGGCGAACAGCTGGGTGGGCGAGAGATCGGCGCGTACCTCGCGGGCCCGCTGGGCCCGTTCCAGCAACTGTTGGCCGGACGACTGCATCGACGTGCAGGCCTCGTTCAGTTCGGAGGTCTCGTCCTTGAGACTGTGCATGAGCGCGGTGACGAGACCCCGGTACGTGGTGGCGTGGGCCACCGCCGCCCGGACCCAGGTGGCGAGGGCGTCGCCGGGCGACTCGGCGGCGAACAACTCCTGGGCAGTCGACCCGAGTTCCGCGATGCTGTCGCGGAGGACCGTCTCCAGCAGGGCTTCCCGGGTGGGGAAGTGGCGGTAGAGCGTGGCGTTGCCGAGGCCCGCCTGCTTGGCGATGTCGTCGAGCGAGGTGTGGATGCCGTGCTCGTCGAAGGCCCGCCGGGCCTCGGCCAGGAGTCGCTCGTAGTTGCGGCGGGCGTCAGCGCGCATCGAACCGACCTCTTCTCGACCGGATGGGGAGCCGGATGGGGTGCCGTACGGGAAACGGGGCAGGCCCCGACTCTAACCCGGCGCCCTGCCGGTCTCCGGTCCGGTCCGGAGGGTCACTCCGGACCCTCCGCCTCGGCCCTCGCCCCGGCGTGGCCGACCGGGGCCGGGCGCATCAGCAGGGTGAGCAGGACGGTGAGGGCGGTGAAGCCGGCACCCCAGGCGAAGGCGGTGGTGACGCCCTCGGTGAGGACGAAGTCCGCGGCGGCCTTGGTGCCGAGTCCGGCCGGCACCTCCTCGGCCGCGTCGCGCGCGGCGGCGCCGAAGACGGTGACCATGAGGGCGAGTCCCAGCGCGCCGCCCGTCTGCTGCATCACGTTCAGCAGCCCGGACGCGGCGCCCGTCTCCTTCGGCGCGATGCCGGACATGAGGACGGTGGTGACCCCGACGAGCAGGGTGCCCATGCCGAGACCGGCGACGAGCAGAGGGCCGAGCAGGGCGGAGAGGTAGTCGGCCTCGGGGGTGAGCCGGGTGAACCAGACCAGCCCGGCGCTGATCGCGGCGGCTCCGGCCGCGGTCAGCAGGCGCGGCCCGGTCCTGGGCAGCATCCTGGCGGCGACACTGGAGGCGCCGAGGATGAGCAGGGCCAGGGGGACGAAGGCCAGGCCCGCCTGGATCGGCGTGAAGCCGAGCACCTCCTGGAGGAACTGGGTGAGGAAGAAGAACATCGCGTTGCCGGCCGCCATGACGAACAGCAGCGCGAGATAGCCGGTCGCGCGGTTGCGGTCCGCGAGCAGGCGCAGCGGAGTGATCGGCTGCTCGGCGCGGCTCTCCACGACGACGAAGACCGCGAGCAGGACGGCGGCGAGGGCGAAGGACGTCAGGGTCAGTGGGTCGGCCCAGCCGCTCTCGGCGGCCCGGATGAATCCGTACACCAGGGCGCTCATCCCCGCGGTCGAGGTGAGCGCGCCGCCGAGGTCGAATCGGGCGGGCTTGCGCGTGGTCTCGTGGAGGAACACGGGGGCGGCGATCAGCAGCGCGATGCCGATCGGCACGTTCACGAACAGTACCCAGCGCCAGGACAGCCAGTCCGTCAGCAGGCCGCCGCCGACGAGCCCGATGGCCGCGCCGGAGCCGGACACCGCCGCGTACAGGCCCAGCGCGCGCGCCCGGGCCTTCTCGTCGGGGAAGTGGGTCGCGATCAGCGCGAGCACGGTGGGAGCGGCCAGGGCGGCGCCGACGCCCTGCAGCGCGCGGGCCGCGAGCAGGGTCGCGGCCGAGCCCGCCAGACCGCCGAGCAGGGAGGCGGCGGTGAACACCGCGACGCCGGTCATCAGGCCACGGCGGTGTCCGAGGACGTCACCGGCGCGGCCGCCGAGCAGGAGCAGACCACCGAAGGCCAGCAGATAGGAGCTGAGGACCCAGGAGGCGCCGGTCGCGCTGAAGCCGAGCGCGGCCTTGAGGTCGGGCAGGGCGATGTTCACCACGTTCACGTCGAGGATGAGCATCGTCTGGAGGGTGAGCACGAGGGCGAGCACCATGCGGTTCCCCCGCCGGCTCGCCGCCTTCGCGGGACCGGGGGCGGTGGGGGTGTCGTGCCGGAAGGCGGTGCGCGGGACGGTCTCTTCGCTCATGGGCCGGGATCTCCTCGGAGGAAGAACAGGGGACAGTCCCCGGTTCTGTCCCGGAAAAATACAGGGACAGTCCCCGTTTAGCAATCGGGTGTGTGCGCGGGGCAGTTGAGCTGGATGACTCCCGGGGGGCTTGTAGGGGGCGGTCGCGTGGGGGTACGGGATGCCGAGCGCCCGCCCTCGTGCCTCCGGACGGTCGCCCGGAGGTACGAGGGCGGGGTGCCTGTTCCGGTCAGGACCGGGTCTCGCCGCCGCAGTACCACTCGCCGTGCCGGGTGCCGCCGCTGTGGCGGGCCTCGCACAGACGGACCGGGACGTTCTCGGCGATGTCGTAGTTGCTGTGCGGGTTTCGTGGAGGCTCGTGAGGGTGACCCTGCCGGTGACAGTCTCCGGGGGAGTGGCCTCAAGGCGGATCTGGCAGGCCCCCACCAGGGCCCCGAACCTGAGTGCCATGACGACCACCGAACCGATCGCCGCGACGGCCGTGCCGCCGGCTCCCGCCCGGATGACCGCACGCCAGGTGGCGGCCCTTGTGGCGCTCCTGGCCGCGCAGTTCATGCTGGCCGCCGACTTCTCCGTCCTCAATGTCGCCCTGCCCGAGGTCGGCACGGCCCTCGGCTTCTCGACCGGTGGTCTGCAGTGGGTCGTCACGGTCTTCACCCTGTGCGCGGCCGGCTGCACCCTCGTCTTCGGCCGCCTGGGCGACTACCTGGGGCGCCGTCGCGTCTTCACCGCGGGAATGACCGTCCTCGCGCTCGCCTCGCTCGTCGGCGGCGTCGCCGGCTCGCCCGCGATGCTGCTGTGCGCCCGCGTGCTCCAGGGCCTGGCCACCGCCGCCGTCACACCCGCCGCGCTCGCCCTGCTGACCACCGCGTTCACCGAACCCGCCCTGCGCACAAGGGCGCTGGGGCTGAACAGCGTGATGATGAGCTCTGGATTCAGCGTCGGCGCCGTGCTCGGCGGTCTCCTCACCGACGTGCTGTCCTGGCGCTGGGCCTTCTTCGTCAACATCCCGGTCGCCGGTGCGGGTGACATCGGAGGTCAGCTGCACCAGTCCGCAGCCCTGCGCGCGGGAGGTCTCCACGGCCCACTCGATGAGCTGCGTGCCGAGACC
>NZ_JBEYHT010000127.1:0-3072 GCF_040635425.1 Streptomyces laurentii
TCATCACGCCGTACGGGACGGTGTCCTCGCCCCGCTCGTACACGAGCACGCTGATGGACTCCGGGGTGTGGCCCGGCGTCTCCATGATCTCCAGCGTGACGCCGCCGAGGCTGATGGTCTCGCCGTCGGCCAGCTTGCGGATCGCGTACTCGGTCTCGGCGCGGCGGCCGTAGCCGATCCAGGCGCCGGTACGGGCGGCCATCTCCAGGTGGCCGGCCACGAAGTCGGCGTGGAAGTGGGTGTTGATGACGCCGACGACGGTGAAGCCGCGGGCCTCGGCGTCGGCGAGGTACTCGGAGACGTCACGACGGGGGTCGACGACCACGGCCTGGCCGGTGGTCTCGTCGGCGATCATGTACGACGCCTGGGAGAGGCAGTCGAGGTAGTACTGGGCGAAGAACATGGGAATCAACCTCCACGAGCTGGGGTGCTATACCCAGAGGGGTATAGAGGGAGTAGCGGGAAGGGCAGGCCGGAGCCGGAATCCGGGGCGGGTCAGACGGGTCGGACCGAGCCGGGCTCGGTGCCGGTCGCCACGGGGCGGCCCGCGCGGATCCAGCCGCGGGTGCCGCCGGCCACGGAGTAGATGTCCGCGCCGCCGTCGACGCCTCCGCCGACCACGGCCAGCAGGTCGGCGGCCGCCTTGCTGCGGTTGCCGCTGGCGCAGATCACGTACACCGGCCGCCCGGCGGGCAGCTTCGGCGGCGTGACACCCAGGCTGGGCAGCGGGGCGAGGAGCGCGCCGGGGACGTGACCGTCCCGGTATTCGCCGGGCTGTCGTACGTCGAGCACGAAGGCTCCGTCCGTCCACGCCGCGGCGAAAGCTTCCAGGTCCACTTCACGAGCCATGATGACTGCCTTCCGGATACCCCCCTGGGTATGACAACAACGACGTTAAACGGTCACCCCGGGACTCGTCAAATACCCCTGGGGGTATCCCGCGCCACACCCGCGCCTCACCCCTGTCCCCCTTGCGCCGGGCCCGTGCCACGCCTGGGCGGTACCCGTGCCCCACCTGGGCCGTACCCGCCCGCACCCCTCCCCCGACCCGGCCGCGGGTCACCCCGTACACCCGCCCATGGTCATGACCGTATGGCGATACGGACATGACATCCGGCCGGACGCGGCGCTACCTTCGACGGAAAAGCGACGACGCGCGGCACAGGGCCGGCAGGAGCAGGAGGTCCGGTGAAGGAAACCAGCGAGGGGCGGGCAGGACTGCTCTACGGGATCGGCGCCTACGGCATGTGGGGTCTGGTCCCGCTCTTCTGGCCGCTGGTGAAGCCGGCCGGCGCGATCGAGATCCTGGCCCACCGGATGGTCTGGTCGCTCGCCTTCGTCGCCCTCGCGCTGCTCGCGCTGCGCCGCTGGGGCTGGATACGGGAGCTGGTGGGCAACCCGCGCAAGCTGGGCCTGATCACCGTGGCCGCGGCCGTCATCAGCGTCAACTGGGGCCTGTACATCTGGGCCGTCAACAACGGCCGGGTCGTCGAGGCCTCCCTCGGCTACTTCATCAACCCGCTCGTCACCATCGCCTTCGGCGTCCTCGTCCTCAAGGAGCGGCTGCGCCCGGCGCAGTGGGCGGCGGTCGGCGTCGGCACGGCGGCCGTGGTCGTCCTCGCGGTCGGGGCCGGCCGGCCGCCGTGGGTCTCGCTGACCCTGGCGTTCTCCTTCGCGCTCTACGGACTGGTGAAGAAGAAGGTCAACCTCGGCGGCATCGAGTCGCTCGCCGCCGAGACCGCCGTGCAGTTCCTGCCCGCGCTCGCGTACCTGATCTGGCTGGGCACCCAGGGCACGATGGCCTTCGGCGCGCACGGCGCGGGGCACGCGTCGCTGCTCGCCGCGACCGGCCTGGTGACGGCGGTGCCGCTGGTCTGCTTCGGCGCGGCCGCGATCCGCGTACCGCTGTCGACGCTCGGCCTGCTCCAGTACCTGGCGCCGGTCTTCCAGTTCCTGCTCGGCATCTTCTACTTCCACGAGGCGATGCCGCCGGAGCGCTGGGCGGGCTTCTCGCTGGTGTGGCTCGCGCTGGCGATCCTGAGCTGGGACGCGCTGCGTACGGCGCGGCGCAGCCGGGCGCGGGTGGAGGAGGCCGCGGCGCAGGCCGCCGCGTCGCCCACCGCCTCGCCCGCCACGTCGTCCGCCGTGGTTCCCGGTCCGCGCGCCGGGGCCGAGATCGGCGCCGGGACCCAGGCGGCGGCGCCCCCCACCCCCTCGTCGGCAAGCTGACACTCCGGTGAAGCGGCGGATTCCCCGCCGCTTTCCACCCCTTCGGCCCAGCCGGGCGGCCGACCGCGCGGTGAGGGCGAAGACGGTGTTACTCAGGGAGTCCGGGGGCTCGCTCCCCGCGCGGGCCCGAAGCCTCCCTCATCTACTACGCGATCCTCCTGATCGCCCTTCAGCTGGCCTTCGGGGTCTTCGGCCCCAACCCGATCAGCGTGATGATCCACGGCATCGTCGCCTGGCTGCCGCGCGCGATCGTGGCGCTCGTCATCGTGGCCATGGCCATCGCCATGGCCATCGCCCGCGCGGTCCGCGACATCGTGCAGGCCGCGCTCGGCGGGATGTCGTACGGCCGGTTCCTCGCGACGGCGGCCTGGGCCTTCATCGTCGCGCTCGGCGTGATCGCCGCGCTCGGCCAGGCGGGCATCGCCACCGCGATCACCGGCCCGGTGCTCACGGCGGTGCTCGCGACGATCGCGGGTATCGCGATCGTCGGTGTCGGCGGCGGTCTGATCACCCCGATGCGTTCGCGTTGGGAGCGCTGGCTGTCGGTCGCCGAGTCGGAGTCGGGCAAGGCCAAGCAGCAGATCACCGCGTACCAGCAGGGCCGCGAGGACGCGCGCCGCGCGATGCCGTCGGCGCAGGAGCGGACGGAGCGCGGGCGGCGCGGCGAGGGCGGGGAGGGCGGGGAGGGCGGACAGATCGGCGGCGGAGGCGCCCCGACGGTCTGACCTCACGTACACGGGCCGGGCCCATCAACGGGCGGGACGCCACCGCGCACATGGTCGCCTACGCGCGGGCGCGCGGGAAGCAGGTGGAGGTCGTGTGGCCGGTCGGGGCGGTACGCAC
>NZ_JBEYHT010000128.1:0-2902 GCF_040635425.1 Streptomyces laurentii
GGGCCGTGCCGGGCCGCCCTTGCCGGGGGGCCCCCCCCCCGGGCGCCCCTTCATCGTGAGCCGGGACAGGCCAGTGGCCCCGGTGTAATGAAATACGCTATGGAGGCATAGCGGATTTAACAGTCCCGCTCGAATGTGTGCCGATCTGGCCATTCGGGGAGCCAATCCGTCTCGATCTCTCCCTTGAATACGCTTTCAAGCCAGGAAATCAGATCGAGATCCGTTGAGTGCCAGTCTCCCCAGCTTCGACGGAATGCGGAGACAGTCCATCTGGTTCCTTCGTCCCGTGGTGTAAGGAAGAGTTGATCGCCATCGATCGTATGTCCCCAGTACAGCATTCCTCCTCGGATTGGTAGAACTGGGCCGACGATCTCCTGTGAATTCCCTCCTTGGATGTACTGGCTCATCCAGTTCCCTTTATCTCGCATACTGCTTGGGCCGTAGATGAAGAGGAAATCGTCTATGAGGGTGTCACCGTAGGTTCCGGATACCGCCTTGACCTCACTGGGGAGCGTGAGTCCCCACTCCAACTCGAGCGGGCGAAGGTCTAGGTTCTTCTTCCACGGGGTTGGCCCGAGGATGCCGGTCAGGGCGGAAATGTCTATTTCCTTCATTCTGCTTCCTTGAGAACTACCAGCATCTGTATGTGGCGGTTGCTGTGTTGTCGAATTCGCACCTGACGGTCTTAGTTCCAAAGGAAAGGAATTCTACCTTGGTGGGTATCGGAGATTGCCGGTTTCCGTATACCGGTGTGACTTGAATAAATTGATTTCCTCCTTCGGTGATGGAACCTAGTATGACTTTTTCGGCATGGTCGAACATTGTCTGGTTCGCCCTCTGGTACATCGGAACGAAGTTTCGAGTGTCCGTGTTCGATCCCCCCATCGAGAAGCCGATGAGGTGACCGCGGGCGCGGTCTCCTGCGGGAAGGATGTTCAGTCCTGGAAGTCCGAATTTTAGACCCGGCCTGGGGGGAGGGGTGTAATCAGCCTTCGTGAGGGTTGCGAACGCGCCCGTGGCCACACACTCTCCGGCGTGCAGCTTGCGAGGGAGGTAGACCTTGTTCGGTCCATCGATTCCTGATCCTGTATCACATCGGTCGCCCGATCTGGTAGCGCTCCTGTCTCCATTTTGCCTCCCTCCGGAATCAATGCTGGCCGAAGGCTGATTGGCCGCAGTGGCTGCTGCGTCAGGAATATCGATGGGGGTAAGTGGAACATTTGATGCCGCGGCGAATTGGTCGATTGCCGCGCCGAAATGTTCCGCGTTGCGCAAAGACTGCTGCCTGATCTTGGAGGCGTCGATTTGCGGCTTTGGTTTGGTTTGAGTTGGAGCGGGTTTTGGATTCTTTCCGGTGTTAGGGTTTCTCGGCTCGGTCGGCCGGGGTGGCTTTTTGTTCCGATTGTAAGGATTATTCCCTCGAGAGGATCCCGCGGTTCCGCTATTGGTTTTCCCGCGGGGGGAGCCACCACTTCGGCTGCCAGCGTTTCCTCGAGTCGTTCCGCTGCCGCGATTGCCGGTGTTCCCCCGGTTGATCGTAGGCCTGTTGGTCGTTCGACAAGTGCCGGTGACAGCGCAGCCCTTGGGCTTTGGCTTGCTCCTTCCGGTGGTGGTCCCCCTGCAGAGAGACGAGTACTTTGAGCACTCTTGAGTCCTCGCGCTGCCGCTCGGGCGTCCCGTTCCCGAACGCCCGCTCTTGCCCTTCGTCTTGGTTTTCTTGGTCGAGGAGTTCCGGGCCGGAGGTCGGGGTCGTCCTATGCTTCCTCCTCCGTTGGTGGCCCCGCCGTAGCCACCTCGAGCGCCGGATCCGGGCATGCCACCGCAACCGCACCGTCCGTCGAACGCGTGCCCCGTTGGGTCGGTTCCGTTGAGAGGGCCGCCTTCGCCGTATCCATAACGGTTGGCCTGGCCTGAAGGCGTGGGGTCGAGCTGCCAGGTGTCGCGCGAGGTTGGCGGGACCCGCAACATCCTCCTTCCGCGCACCGGCCGCCATGTGCCCTTCACCATCGAGAACGTGCCCTACCTCGACGCGTACGGCCGTGAGACCGTCACCTTCGTGCGTACCTTCCACTTGCCCGGCCGCCCGCGCCGGTTCGACGCGACGATGGTGTACAGCCCCGCGGGGAGCGGCCGGATCGTCGACTACCTCGGCACCCACCAGCACCTCGCCAGTGAACTGCGGCTGTCCGCCGAGCCCGACGGCTCGCTGCTCATCCGCTCCGGCGAACACCGCTTCCGCGAAGGCCCCGTGGACGTGCGCGTGCCCGAACTCATCGGCGGCGACGCCGAGGTGCGCGAGTCCTTCGACGAGCGCACCGGGCGCTTCCGGGTACGGGTCCGGGTCGTCAACCGGTACGTCGGGCCGCTGTTCGGGTACGAGGGGGCGTTCACCGCCGCCTACGCGCGCGTACGTGACTGCGGCGTCCGCCCCGGTCTGCGCCCCGTGCGCGAGGAGGCCCGCGCGTGAGCACCGACGAGACCCGCCGCAAACTGCTCGACGGCGCCCTGAGAGTCCTCGTCGAACAGGGCATCGCCAAGACCTCCGCCCGCTCGGTGGCTGCCGCCGCCGGAGTCAACCAGGGCTTGGTCTTCTATCACTTCGGCTCCATGGACGAACTCCTGGCCGCCGCCTGCCGGTACGGCGCCGAGCAGCGTGTCGCCCGCTACCGCGAGCGCCTGGGCGCGGTCGGCACCCTGTCCGAACTGCTCGCCCTCGGCCGGGTGCTGCACGAGGAGGAACGGGAGGCCGGCCAGGTCGCCGTCCTCGGGCAGCTGCTCGCCGGGGCGCAGACGCACCCCCGGCTCGGCCGAAGGCGTGGACGGAGCCGAGCCGGTCGCCGACGACGACCGAGCCGGCGATCGCGGCGAGCGCCGTCCCGGGGTGCCGGGTGAGGGTCGCGGT
>NZ_JBEYHT010000129.1:0-2725 GCF_040635425.1 Streptomyces laurentii
CGGGCCGCCGGGCTCGATTCCATACGGGTCGTGGCCCATCCGCCCGCCGAGGAGTTCTACCTGCGCACCGGCGCCCGCCGCACCGGCACCGTCCCGCCCGCCGGGCACACCCACTGGGCCCGCCCCGAGCTCCGGTACGACCTCACGGCCGACGCCGCGTGAGCGCCACCCGGCAGGAGACGGGGGAGAAGGCCGAGGACGAGGTCTCGTCGCGGGCGGCCCCCGGCTCGGCGACTTCCTCGCCGGATCCGCCGCCGACCTCACCAGCCCGGCGGTGGCCATCACCGACGGCGGCCTCGCCTGTGTCCTCGCCATCGGACTGCTCGGTGTGCACGGGAAGGGGTTCCGCTGAACCGCCCCGGTTCGAATGGAGACTCGATTTTATGAACCTCGATCCACCGCGTGAATTCCGATCACGGGTGTCGGGCGGGTTCGGGGTGTTTCTTCGGGATGCGGGCAGCGGTGATCGCCGGGTGGCCGTCCGGTACGGGGTCTCCGAGGTCTTTCGGGTCGTGGGCGGGCAGGGCGGTCGCGTGGGTCAGGTGACCATGCGCTGTCCGGTCGCCGTCCACAGGTCGGTGAAGTCGTCGGCCCAGCGCCAGCGTTGGGGCAGGTGGAGGGTGAGGCGTCGGGCGCCGGTGGCGATCCGGGCGGGGATGTTGATCAGGTGGCGGCGGATCGTTCCGGTACGGTCTCTGGCGTGGAAGACGGAGGCGAGGTGGCCGGCCGCGAGGGTGAGGTTGTAGGCGGTGGCTGCGAGGGTGAGCCAGGCGGCGTTCGCGGTGAACTTCCCTGACGGCAGGTGGGCGAGCGCGGAGTCCTCCAGGTCGGCGAAGACCTGCTCGACCTGGGCGTGTTCGCGGTGCATGGGTTCGGCCTGGGCCAGGACGAACGGGCTGTCGGTGAAGATGACGTGGTGGCGCCAGACGGCGAACAGTTCGGCCTGCCCCTCGGGCACGCTCTTGGGGTTCAGCCGCTTCACGCGGCGTACGATCAGCCGGGCGGTGGCGTGGAACGCCTTCTTCTTGCTGGTGAACGCGGTGAAGGGGACTTCGGCGATCTCGGCGTCGGAGATCCAGCGTTCCTCCTGGTCGTCCCAGACGGCGGCGGCGTACTTGATCGGCGTCCACGCGTCCTCGGGGATGGCGGTGATGGCCTCGCGGATCTTCCTCCTGACCGCGACGGCGAGGGAGAAGCGGGCCCCGGCCTTGCGGCAGACCTCGACGACCGTGTGGGAGAAGTACGCGGAGTCGGCGCGGACGATGATCTGCGCGGTGATGCCCATCGCCCGCACGGTGGAAAGGGCCTCGCGCAGCAGACTCGCCGCTCCCTTGCCGGAGCCTGCCGACCCCTTGCGCAGGCGGGTAGCCACGATCACCGGCGCGCAGGTGCCCGTCTTGACCGTGACGATCTGGAAGTGCAGGCCGCGCTGTTTGGTGTAGCCGAAGGAGGCGCCCCGCTTGGCCGGGCCGTAGACCTGCTTGACCTTGGAGTCGATGTCCACGAACACCACCTCGTCCCCGGCGGGGACCAGGCCGGTGTGCGCGGCGGGGTTGCAGGTGAACGCCCGTGCTGCGGACTCCAGTTGGCGCACGTGCCCCCAGGTGAACGCGCGCAGGAAGGTGCCCAGCGTGGACGGGGCGCGCACGCCGCCGAACAGGCGGGGCAGGCCGCCGTGGCGCAGCACGTCCAGGTCATCGACGCTGTCCGCCCCGGCCACCATCCCGCCCACGATCGACAGAGCCTTCGCCTCGGCGGCCGTCCCGGCGCCGTTCTTCGCGCCGGTCAGCTTCACCTTCGCGGCCACCAGAGCGGGTAGCCCGCACCGCTCGGCCAGCCGCATCGTGGGAACCACGCGGTGGATCGAGGATGAAAGGATCGAGTCATGGCACGACCTTCCCGTTACCCGCTTGAGCTCCGCCGCCGTGCGGTGCGCATGGTCGTCGAGGTGCGCGGCGACTACCCGAATGAGACGGCCGCTTTGCAGGCGGTGACCGAGAAGCTCGGCATCGGGTCCCGCGAGACCCTGCGGAACTGGCTGAAGCGGCACGATATCGACGCGGGGACGCGTCCGGGGACGACGACGGAGGAGTCCGCCCGGCTCAAGGCCCTGAAGAAGGAGAACGCCGAACTCAAGCGGGCGAATGAGATCCTGAAAGCCGCGGCGTCTTTCTTCGCGGCCGAGCTCGACCGGCCACACACACGCTCGTAGCGTTCATCGACGAGCACCGGGCCCGCTTCGGCGGTGTCGAGCCGATCTGCCGCGTGCTCACCGAGCACGAGTGCAAGATCGCCCCCTCCACCTACTACGCGGCCAGGAAACGCGCCGCCGAACCCTCGGCCCGGCAGGTGCGGGATACCGCCCTCAAGGGACTGATCCGCGAGGTCCACGAGGCCAACTTCCGTGTCTACGGCGCCAGGAAGATCCGGCGTGAGCTGCACCGCCAGGGCCACGAAGTGGCCCGGTGCACCGTCGAACGCCTGATGCGGGAACTCGGCATCACCGGCGCCGTCCGCGGGAAGAAGATCATCACGACGGTTCCGGGCGGCTCCGTGGAGCGGGCCCCCGACCTCGTGGACCGTAAGTTCGTCGCGCCGGCCCCCAACCGTTGCCGGGCCGCCGATTTCACCTAGACGAGTCATTCCGAATGCTGACGGTGCGTTCGGGAACGCAGACAGGGCGTCCAAGATCGATCTGTGACGAATGACCTGGACGCCCTGCTCA
>NZ_JBEYHT010000130.1:0-2397 GCF_040635425.1 Streptomyces laurentii
AGTAGCACGCTCAAGACCCGAAGCGGAGTGATCTAGCCATGGGCAGGTTGAAGCGGAGGTAAGACTTCGTGGAGGACCGAACCCACCAGGGTTGAAAACCTGGGGGATGACCTGTGGTTAGGGGTGAAAGGCCAATCAAACTCCGTGATAGCTGGTTCTCCCCGAAATGCATTTAGGTGCAGCGTCGTGTGTTTCTTGCCGGAGGTAGAGCACTGGATAGGCGATGGGCCCTACCGGGTTACTGACCTTAGCCAAACTCCGAATGCCGGTAAGTGAGAGCACGGCAGTGAGACTGTGGGGGATAAGCTCCATGGTCGAGAGGGAAACAGCCCAGAGCATCGACTAAGGCCCCTAAGCGTACGCTAAGTGGGAAAGGATGTGGAGTCGCAGAGACAACCAGGAGGTTGGCTTAGAAGCAGCCACCCTTGAAAGAGTGCGTAATAGCTCACTGGTCAAGTGATTCCGCGCCGACAATGTAGCGGGGCTCAAGCGTACCGCCGAAGTCGTGTCATTGCAGCAATAAGCCCCAACGGGTGCTGTGATGGGTAGGGGAGCGTCGTGTGCCGGGTGAAGCAGCCGCGGAAGCGAGTTGTGGACGGTTCACGAGTGAGAATGCAGGCATGAGTAGCGATACACACGTGAGAAACGTGTGCGCCGATTGACTAAGGGTTCCTGGGTCAAGCTGATCTGCCCAGGGTAAGTCGGGACCTAAGGCGAGGCCGACAGGCGTAGTCGATGGACAACCGGTTGATATTCCGGTACCCGCTTTGAAACGCCCAATATCGAGCCCATTAATGCTAAGGCCGTGAAGCCGTTCCGGACCCTTCGGGGAATGGAAAGTGGTGGAGCCGCCGACCCAAGGTGGTAGTAGGTAAGCGATGGGGTGACGCAGGAAGGTAGTCCAGCCCGGGCGGTGGTTGTCCCGGGGTAAGGGTGTAGGCCGTGTGGTAGGCAAATCCGTCACACGTTAAGGCTGAGACCTGATGCCGAGCCGATTGTGGTGAAGTGGATGATCCTATGCTGTCGAGAAAAGCCTCTAGCGAGTTTCATGGCGGCCCGTACCCTAAACCGACTCAGGTGGTCAGGTAGAGAATACCGAGGCGTTCGGGTGAACTATGGTTAAGGAACTCGGCAAAATGCCCCCGTAACTTCGGGAGAAGGGGGGCCACGCCTGGTGAGGGGACTTGCTTCCCAAGCTGGGGGTGGCCGCAGAGACCAGCGAGAAGCGACTGTTTACTAAAAACACAGGTCCGTGCGAAGCCGTAAGGCGATGTATACGGACTGACGCCTGCCCGGTGCTGGAACGTTAAGGGGACCGGTTAGCTCTGTTTCGACAGGGCGAAGCTGAGAACTTAAGCGCCAGTAAACGGCGGTGGTAACTATAACCATCCTAAGGTAGCGAAATTCCTTGTCGGGTAAGTTCCGACCTGCACGAATGGCGTAACGACTTCTCGACTGTCTCAACCATAGGCCCGGTGAAATTGCACTACGAGTAAAGATGCTCGTTTCGCGCAGCAGGACGGAAAGACCCCGGGACCTTTACTACAGTTTGATATTGGTGTTCGGTTCGGCTTGTGTAGGATAGGTGGGAGACTTTGAAGCAGCCACGCCAGTGGTTGTGGAGTCGCCGTTGAAATACCACTCTGGTCGTGCTGGATGTCTAACCTCGGTCCGTGATCCGGATCAGGGACAGTGTCTGATGGGTAGTTTAACTGGGGCGGTTGCCTCCCAAAGGGTAACGGAGGCGCCCAAAGGTTCCCTCAGCCTGGTTGGCAATCAGGTGTTGAGTGTAAGTGCACAAGGGAGCTTGACTGTGAGACCGACGGGTCGAGCAGGGACGAAAGTCGGGACTAGTGATCCGGCGGTGGCTTGTGGAAGCGCCGTCGCTCAACGGATAAAAGGTACCCCGGGGATAACAGGCTGATCTTCCCCAAGAGTCCATATCGACGGGATGGTTTGGCACCTCGATGTCGGCTCGTCGCATCCTGGGGCTGGAGTCGGTCCCAAGGGTTGGGCTGTTCGCCCATTAAAGCGGTACGCGAGCTGGGTTTAGAACGTCGTGAGACAGTTCGGTCCCTATCCGCTGTGCGCGTAGGAATATTGAGAAGGGCTGTCCCTAGTACGAGAGGACCGGGACGGACGAACCTCTGGTGTGCCAGTTGTCCTGCCAAGGGCATGGCTGGTTGGCTACGTTCGGGAGGGATAACCGCTGAAAGCATCTAAGCGGGAAGCCTGCTTCGAGATGAGTATTCCCACCTCCTTGAGAGGGTAAGGCTCCCAGTAGACGACTGGGTTGATAGGCCGGATGTGGAAGCCCAGTAATGGGTGGAGCTGACCGGTACTAATAGGCCGAGGGCTTGTCCTCAGTTGCTCGCGTCCACTGTGTTTGTTCTGAAG
>NZ_JBEYHT010000131.1:0-2060 GCF_040635425.1 Streptomyces laurentii
TGTTCTGCTTGAGTTCGATGACGTCCTGTTCCATCTTCAGACCGCTGACCTCGGTGATCTGCCTGATGAGTACGCTGTCGAACTCCAGGCCTATCCGCTCACCCTCGATCGGGTCAGCGGGCGCCGATCTCGTCCGTCAGCTGCGGCAGGACGGCGAACAGGTCGCCGACCACGCCGTAGTCGACCAGGTCGAAGATCGGGGCCTCCGGGTCCTTGTTGACGGCCACGATCGTCTTCGACGTCTGCATGCCCGCCCGGTGCTGGATCGCGCCGGAGATGCCCGCCGCGATGTACAGCTGCGGCGAGACCTGCTTGCCGGTCTGGCCGACTTGGTTGGAGTGCGGGTACCAGCCGGCGTCCACCGCGGCGCGGGAGGCGCCGACGGCCGCGCCGAGCGAGTCGGCCAGCTTCTCGACGACCTCGAAGCCCTCGGCCGCGCCGACGCCGCGGCCGCCGGAGACGACGATCGCCGACTCGGTCAGCTCGGGGCGGCCGGTGGAGACGCGCGGGGTGCGCGAGACGACCGTGGCGGCGTTGCCGGTGAAGGCGACCGACACGTTCTCGACGGCGCCGGCGGCCGGAGCGGCCTCCGGGGCGGCCGAGTTGGGCTTGACGGTGATGACCGGCACGCCGTGCGAGACGGTCGACTTCACCTGGTACGAGGCGGCGAACACCGACTGGGTGGCGACCGGGCCGTTCTCGCCGGCCTCCAGCTCCACCGCGTCCGTGATCAGACCGGAGCCGAGGCGGAGGGCCACGCGTGCGGCGATCTCCTTGCCCTCGCCGGACGAGGTCACGAGGACGGCGGCGACGCCCTTGTCCTTCGCGATCTGGGTGAGCGCGTCGACCTTCGGCACGACGAGCTGCTCGGTGAACTCGGCGGCGTCCGCGACGTACACGGTCGCCGCGCCGTACTCGCCGGCCGTCGCGGCGATCGAGGCGGCGGCCTCGCCGGCGCCGAGGACGACCGCGGTCGGCTCGCCGAGCCGGCGGGCCAGCGTGAGCAGTTCGAGGGCCGGCTTGCGGACCGCACCGTCGGCGTGGTCCACGAGAACCAGGATCTCAGCCATGATTCCTTGCTCCTGAGGGATGGTGACGGTGGGGTGGATCAGATGAACTTCTGGCCGGACAGGAACACGGCGAGCTGCTTGCCGCCGTCGCCCTCGTCCGTGACGATCGTGCCCTGGGTACGGGCCGGGCGCGCCGCGACCGAGTCGACGAGGGTCCACGCGTTCGCGAGACCGACCTCGTCGGCGTCGATGCCGAGGTCGTCCAGGTCGAGCTCCTCGACCGGCTTCTTCTTGGCGGCCATGATGCCCTTGAAGGACGGGTAACGAGCCTCGCCCGACTGGTCGGTGACCGACACGACGGCCGGCAGCGGGGCCTGCAGCCGCTCGCTGGCGGCGTCGCCGTCACGGCGGCCCTTCACCAGGCCGTCCTCGACCGAGACCTCGGACAGCAGCGACATCTGGGGCAGGCCCAGCCGCTCGGCGAGCAGCGCGGGCAGCACGCCCATCGCGCCGTCCGTCGACGCCATGCCGCAGACGACCAGGTCGAAACCGGTCTTCTCCAGGGTCTTGGCGAGGATCGCGGAGGTGCCCATGACGTCGGTGCCGTGGATGTCCTCGTCGTTGACGTGGACGGCCTTGTCGGCGCCCATCGACAGCGCCTTGCGCAGCGCGTCCTTGGCGTCGTCCGGGCCGACCGTGATGACGGTGACCTCGGCGTCGTCCGCCTCCTCGGAGATCCGGAGCGCCTGCTCGACCGCGTACTCGTCGAGCTCCGAGAGGAGGCCGTCGACGTCCTCACGGTCGGTGGTCAGGTCGTCGGTGAAACCGCGGTCGCCGGTGGCGTCGGGAACGTACTTCACACAGACAGCGATCTTCAGGGTCACGGCCTGTCTCCTTTCAACGGGCGGGTGGTTACGGGAGGTTGCGGGCCATGACGATGCGCTGGACCTGGTTGGTGCCTTCGTAGATCTGGGTGATCTTGGCGTCGCGCATCATGCGCTCGACGGGGTAGTCGCGGGTGTAGCCGTAGCCGCCGAGGAGCTGGACGGC
>NZ_JBEYHT010000133.1:0-1457 GCF_040635425.1 Streptomyces laurentii
GCGCAGACTCGATACCGACCGCCGGCCAGGGACGGCCGGCGCGGTCCGAGGGAGGCCACGCTCATGACCCGTTACGCCGCACCCGGCACCGAGGGCTCGCTGATGTCGTACGCGACCCGGTACGACCACTGGATCGGCGGCGAGTACGTCGCTCCGGCGGGCGGGCGCTACTTCGAGAACCCGAGCCCGGTCGACGGCCGCGCCTTCACCGAGGTGGCGCGCGGCACCGCCGAGGACGTGGAGCGGGCCCTGGACGCGGCGCACGCCGCCGCCCCGGCCTGGGGACGTACGTCCGCGGCCGACCGGTCGCAGGTCCTGCTGCGGATCGCCGACCGCATGGAGCAGCAGCTGGAGGCCTTGGCGGTCGCGGAGACCTGGGAGAACGGCAAGCCCGTCCGCGAGACGCTGGCCGCCGACATCCCGCTCGCCATCGACCACTTCCGCTACTTCGCGGGCGCGCTGCGGGCCCAGGAGGGCGCGCTGAGCCAGATCGACGACGACACCGTCGCGTACCACTTCCACGAGCCGCTGGGCGTCGTCGCGCAGATCATCCCGTGGAACTTCCCGCTGCTGATGGCGGTGTGGAAGCTGGCGCCCGCGCTGGCCGCGGGCAACGCGGTCGTCCTCAAGCCCGCCGAGCAGACGCCCGTCTCCATCCACTACTGGATGAGCCTGGTCGCCGACCTGCTGCCGCCGGGCGTGATCAACATCGTCAACGGCTTCGGCGAGGAGGCGGGCAAGCCGCTCGCGTCCTCGCCCCGGGTCGCGAAGATCGCGTTCACCGGCGAGACGACGACGGGCCGGCTGATCATGCAGTACGCGGCGGAGAACCTCAAGCCGGTGACGCTGGAGCTCGGCGGCAAGTCGCCCAACATCTTCTTCGACGACGTCTCGTCGGCGGACGACGACTTCTTCGACAAGGCACTGGAGGGCTTCGCGATGTTCGCCCTCAACCAGGGCGAGGTCTGCACCTGCCCCTCCCGCGCCCTCGTCCAGGGCGGCCACTACCGCGACTTCCTCGAGGCGGCCGTCGATCGCACCGAGCGCATCGTGCCGGGCCACCCCCTGGACACGGACACGATGATCGGCGCCCAGGCCTCCGCCGACCAGATGAACAAGATCCTGTCGTACCTGGAGATCGGCCAGCAGGAAGGCGCCAAGATCCTGACGGGTGGTCAGCGCATGGAACACGGCGGCGACTTGGCGGGCGGCTTCTACATCCAGCCGACCATCTTCGAGGGTGACAACCGCATGCGGGTCTTCCAGGAGGAGATCTTCGGCCCGGTCGTCGCCGTCACCTCCTTCACCGACTTCGACGACGCCATGCGCACCGCCAACGACACCCTCTACGGCCTCGGCGCCGGCGTCTGGACCCGCGACACCACGACCGCCTACCGCGCCGGCCGCGCGATCCAGGCCGGCCGCGTCTGGACGAACTGCTACCACGCCTACCCGGC
>NZ_JBEYHT010000134.1:0-1451 GCF_040635425.1 Streptomyces laurentii
ACTAGTAGGGCTTGGTCAGGTTGGTGTTGGTGTGGGTATGCCGCGGTGACAGGTGGGGCAGACGCCGGTCCATGTCGCGAGGAGGGTCTGTAGCTCGCGGACGATGCGGTAGAGGCTCAGGCCGGCGCCGTGTCTTTTGGGGCTCTGGCCAGTCGTTGCAAGGTGCAGAAGGCGTGGGCGACGGAGACGAGGGTGACGTGGTGGTGCCACCCGTTCCAGGTGCGGCCCTCGAAGTGGGCCAGGCCCAGGGCCTGTTTCATCTCGCGGTAGTCGTGTTCGATGCGCCAGCGGAGCTTGGCCAGGCGGACCAGGGTGGTCAGCGGGGTGTCGGCGGGCAGGTCGGAGAGCCAGAACTGGACGGGTTCGGCCTGGCCGGCCGGCCACTCGGCCAGGAGCCAGCACTCGGGCAGTTCCGGGCCGTCGGCCGCCTGGCGGACCTCTCGTCCGGCAGGCCGGATCCGCAGAGTCACGAACCGCGAGTACATCCGCTTGAAGCCGCTGCGGCCGGTGCCGGGCCGGGAGCCCTCACGCCATTGCACCGGCTTCGCCGCCTTCCGGCCCGCCCCGATGACCAGCTGTTTCACCGACTGCGGCTTGTCCGGGTACTTCGCCACCGGCCGGCGTCCGGTCCCGGAGTACGGCTCTGCGACCGGCACCGCGTGGCCGGGCTGTGCCGAGAGGGTGGTGGAGATTCCCACCACGTAGTTGAGGCCGCGGGCCTGGAGGCCATGCCGGAAGGCGGCCGCGTCGCCGTATCCGGCGTCCGCGACGGCCACCGGGACCTCGATGCCCCAGGAGCGGGTCTCGTCGAGCATGTCGAGTGCGAGCTGCCATTTCTCCACATGCCCGATGTCATCGGGAATCCGGCATGCGGCGCGGCGGGCGACCTTGTCCGGATCCGCCTTCACGGACCCGGGCGCCCAGGTCTCGGGCAGGAACAGCCGCCAGTCCACTGCCGCCGAGGCATGATCCGAGGCCAGGTGCAGCGAGACGCCCACCTGGCAGTTGGTGACCTTGCCCGCCGTGCCTGTGTACTGCCGCGACACACACGCCGAGGCATTGCCGTCCTTGAGGAACCCGGTGTCATCGAAGATCAGCACGGTGGGCCGGATCGCCTTCTCCATCCTCCAGGCCAGCCGGGCCCTCACATGCGCCGGGTCCCATGGGCTGGTGGTGATGAAGTGGGCCAGGGCCTGCCGGTTCCCGTCCTCGCCAAGCCGGGTGGCCATCGGCTCGACCGACTTGCGCTGCCCGTCCGTGAGCAGGCCCCGCAGGTAGACCCGCCCCCACCGACGCTGATCATTACGCGCGAACGGCTCGAAGACCTCTGCCGCGAAGTCCTCCAACTCGCCACGCACAGCTGACATTTCCTCCGGCGTCACACGTCCCCAACGACACACCAAACCCGCAGGACACGCAACACCAACACGAACCTGACCAAGCCCTACTAG
>NZ_JBEYHT010000135.1:0-1387 GCF_040635425.1 Streptomyces laurentii
TACTGCAACCGCATCTGGGGTGACTGATGGCACTGTTCGTCGTTGATGTGACTGTGTGCTGATGAGTTGACGGTCGAGCAGGTCGAGTCGTGGTCGGAGGGGATAGCCGGGCTGCATGCCCGCTTCGCCCACCGTTTCGGCAGGTCCGAGCCACGTGAGCGAGCGCTGGACTACCTTCAGGGTCTGATCGCTCCTCTGGAGAAAAAGAACGGTTGGACGCTGTCGGAGCAGGTCGGACAGCTCCGCCCGGACGGTGTCCAGCGCCTGCTCAACCTCTCGGACTGGGACGAGAACGCGGTCCGAGACGACATCCGTGACTTCGTCGTGGAGACCATCGGCAGGCCGGACGGTGTCCTGATATGCGACGACACCGGCTTCCTGAAGAAGGGCACGAAGTCGGCCGGCGTGCAGCGGCAGTACTCCGGAACAGCCGGAAGGACCGAGAACTCCCAGATCGGCACCTTCCTGGCCTACGCCTCGGCAGCCGGCCGGGCACTGATCGACCGCGAGCTCTACCTCCCGGCGTCCTGGACGGACGACCGGGACCGCTGCCGGGCCGCCGGCATCGCCGACGAGGTGCCCTTCGCCACCAAGAACGAGCACTTCCGACAGATGGTGCAACGTGCCATCGACGCCGGAGTGCCGTTCGCGTGGGTGACCGCGGACGAGGCGTACGGGCAGGTCAAGCGCACCCGGTTCTGGCTGGAGCAGCGCCGGATCGCGCATGTGATGGCCACCAAGGTCAACGACACAGTGATCACAACGCGTTGGGGCGAGGAACGCGTCGACCGTCTGATCGCCGCGCTGCCCCGGCAGCGCTGGAAGCGGATCTCGGGCGGACAGGGCGCGCACGGGGAGCGAATCTACGACTGGGCCCGTATCGCGATCCGCCCGTGCTGGGAGGACGGCTTCGGGCACTGGGTCCTGGCCCGCCGCAGCGTGGCGGACCCCACCGAGATCGCCTACTACGTCTGCTACGGCCCGGCTGTCTCACGGCTGAAAGACCTGGTCAAGGTGGCCGCGGCGAGGTGGGCGGTGGAGGAGTGTTTCCAGACGGCCAAGGGCGAGTGCGGCCTGGACCACTACCAAGTCCGGCTCTACCGGGCCTGGTACCGACACATCACTCTCTCCATGGCCGCCCTCGCCTACCTGACCGCCATCCGTGCCGCAGAAGCCACAAAAGGGGCACCGTCGACGACGAGCAAGACCTCATACCCCTCAGCGTCCCGGAGATCCGCCGACTGATCGGGCACGTCGTCATCACGCCCCGCCACCACACCAACGAACACCATCTGCACTGGTCACGCTTCCGCAGACGCAGCCAGGCCCGAGCCCGACGCTCCCACTACAAACGCCGAGGCCACACACCCCAGATGCGGTTGCAGTA
>NZ_JBEYHT010000136.1:0-1222 GCF_040635425.1 Streptomyces laurentii
AGGGTGGTGACCTGGCGCGGCTTCACCTTGCCCTTGTGGACCCAGGGCTGGAGCTTGATCGCACCGACCGCGAGGATCGCGGACTCGCCCGGGTTCAGAATGGGCGTACCGGTGTCGACGCCGAAGACGCCGACGTTGGTGATGGTGAAGGTGCCGCCCTGCATCGCCGCCGGGGTGGTCTTGCCCTCACGGGCCGTCGCGACCAGCTCGCTCAGCGAGCGCGACAGCTCCGGCAGAGCCTGCGTGTGCGCGTCCTTGATGTTCGGGACGATCAGACCCCGCGGGGTCGCCGCGGCGATGCCCAGGTTCACATAGTGCTTGCGCACGATCTCCTGAGCCGCCTCGTCCCAGGCCGCGTTGATGTCCGGGTTGCGCTTCACCGCGACCAGGACCGCCTTCGCGATCAACAACAGCGGATTGACCCGCAGACCCGCCATGTCCGTGCCGGACTTGAGCTCCTCGACCAGCTTCATCGTCCGCGTGATGTCGAACGTCACGAACTCGGTGACATGCGGCGCCGTGAAAGCCGAACCGACCATCGCCGCCGCCGTCGCCTTCCGCACCCCCTTGATCGGAACACGCGTCTCCCGCGCGCCCACCGAGACCGGAACCGGAACCGGAACCACGGTGGCGGGAGCGGCGGGGGCCACCGCGCGGTGCACATCGTCACGGGTGATGACACCCTCCGGGCCGGTCGGAGTGACCGACGCCAGATCGACATCCAGGTCCTTCGCGAGCTTACGGACCGGAGGCTTGGCCAGCGGACGAGCCGACCAGGTCGTCCCGACCTCCGGCTCCCCCTCCCCCACGCCGGTGACGGCGGCCTCTTGCCGGCGCGGGCGGCGGCGTGTCGGCCCCTCGGTGACGCCGTACCCCACCAGGACCGGCTCCCGTACGGGGGGCTCGGACGGCGCGGGTGCGGCCGGAGTCTCGGCGGCCGGCGCGGCGGGCCCGGCCGGGGCGTCACCACCCACGTTCACCGAGATGATGACCTCACCGACGTCGACCGTCGTCCCCTCGGGAAAACGCAGCTCGTGCACCGTCCCGTCGAACGGGATCGGCAGCTCGACAGCCGCCTTCGCCGTCTCCACCTCACACACGACCTGGCCATCGGTGACCGTGTCACCCGGCTTGACGTACCAACTGAGGATCTCGGCCTCGGTCAGGCCCTCGCCCACATCGGGCATCTTGAATTCACGGATCGTCACGATGCTCTCCTCAG
>NZ_JBEYHT010000137.1:0-1190 GCF_040635425.1 Streptomyces laurentii
CTAGTGCCGCATCAGGCAACCTTCGCCTCTCGTGACGAGTCGCCCGGTCGCTGCGGTTGGCAGCTCCGGGCGATCAGAATGATCACGTGGCTGAACGTGTGCGAGTCCGTGAGATTGATGAAGATGAGGGGCGACGGCTGCTTCGGATCGTCCGCCGGGGAACCGGGTCGGTGGTGACCTGGCGGCGGGCCCAGATGGTGCTGCTGTCCGCCCAGCGCATGGACGTGGCGAAGATCGCGGAGGTGACGTTCACCAGCGCGGACCGGGTCCGGGATGTGATCCACAACTTCAACTCCGACGGCTTCGACTCTCTCTATCCGAAGTACAAGGGCGGCCGGCCCAGGACGTTCACGCTGCCCGAACGCCGGGAGATCAAGAAGATCGCGAAGTCCAAGCCGGCCGAGCACGGCCTGCCGTTCTCGACCTGGAGCCTGGCGAAACTGGCCGATTTCCTGGTCGCCGAGGGGGTGGTCGATGACATCAGCCACGAGGGCCTTCGGATCCTGCTCCGCGAGGAGGGCGTCTCCTTTCAACGCGTGAAGACCTGGAAGACCTCCCGCGACCCTGACTACGCGGCCAAGAAGGCCCGGGTCGAACATCTCTACGCGATAGCCGACGGCGAGGTGATACCCGAGGACGGCGAGCCCGAAGTCATCTTCTGCATGGACGAGTTCGGCCCGCTCAACCTCCAGCCCCACCCCGGACGGCAGTGGGCCGAACGCGGCGGCCGGCACAAGAACCCCGACCGCGAGCCCCGGCCCCGCAGGCGGGCGACCTACAGCCGTCCGCACGGGGTCCGGCACCTGTTCGCCGCCTACGACCTGGCCAAGGACCAGCTCTACGGTCACATCAAGAAGACGAAGAACCGCTCGAAGTTCCTGGAGTTCTGCCGCTACCTGCGCTCGCTGCACCCGACGGACGTACGCATCGCGATCGTCTGTGACAACTACTCGCCGCACCTGACGACGAAGCGGTGCCAGCGGGTCGGGACGTGGGCTGCGGCGAACAACGTCGAGATCGCCTACACCCCGACCAACAGCTCCTGGCTCAACCGGATCGAGGCCCAGTTCACCGCCCTGCGCTATTTCGCCCTAGACGGCACCGACCACCCCAGCCACAAGGCCCAGGGCAGCATGATCCGCCGCTACCTCATCTGGCGGAACAAGCACGCCACCGACCAACGCCTACGC
>NZ_JBEYHT010000138.1:0-1138 GCF_040635425.1 Streptomyces laurentii
CTGCACTGGTCACGCTTCCGCAGACGCAGCCAGGCCCGAGCCCGACGCTCCCACTACAAACGCCGAGGCCACACACCCCAGATGCGGTTGCAGTATTAGGTCTCGCCACCGGCATTCAGCGACGCACCATCCAGAGAGGTATCCGTAAGGGTGATGCGAGCCTCGGTGATGACCTCGGTGCGGCTGACTGCGGCGCAGGTCATCTCGCACAAGAGAAAGCCCACGCGATACTTTCCGCGCACCATGCTGGTGCCCACACACTCGTTCACGCCTTCGTGCAGCCAGTCGTAGAGGTCGTGGACATCGTCGTCCTGCCAGCCCTTGAGAGCGGCCGCGCGAATGCCAAGGGCCAGTTTCTCGGCCAGGTAGTTCGGGTCGAGGACGCTCCGAAAGCGAATGGTCAGACGCTCGAACTCATGGCCTGCGCCGAACTCCCACGAAGCCCGGAGCTCGTTGACGCCTCCTGCTACGGGCCGGGCTTCGAGGAACCACTGGTACTCATTCATGAAGGGTGCGTAACGGTCCAACCACCGGTCGTGCTCCTGCGGCGTGATCGCCCAGGGACTCGGGACCTCGAGGAAGGCCGGCCATTCGACCTCCGGGCATTCCCAACGCGCCGCCCACGACCGGACCTTCTCCCGGTTGGCAACGAACTTCGCCCGGAGTTCGTCTGCGTCGTGCCGCTTCGGTCTGCGTAAGCTCATACTCCTTCGCCTCCCCGCTCGGCCCGCCAAGGCATGCTCCCAGGCAACCATCGATGGCACGAGGTGAATAGAGCCCGCGCGCGAAGATGCGGGCGCCGTTGTGGAAGGTCACGGTGAAGCCGTTCTGGCTGCTCGGCGTGACGCGGGTTGACCAGCGTTCGATGGCGACGAGACCCAGGCGGCGCGTCGGCGAATCCTGCGTGCTTTGGCCCACCCGGGAGCTGCCCAACGAATGCCATCGGGGCGGCGAGTAGCCGCCCTGACGGCCGCGCCGGCCGCCGGAGGCCCACCGCAGACGACGTGATCGGGTCGAAACGTCAGTGGCTCCAGACGCGGTAAACGTCTGGAGCCACTGGAAAAGTAGCGGGGACAGGATTTGAACAGATCGGAATAGCACACCTATGAACACCAGACAAATGTATTCTGTTGTGGTA
>NZ_JBEYHT010000139.1:0-1097 GCF_040635425.1 Streptomyces laurentii
GTGCCTTCGTAGATCTGGGTGATCTTGGCGTCGCGCATCATGCGCTCGACGGGGTAGTCGCGGGTGTAGCCGTAGCCGCCGAGGAGCTGGACGGCGTCGGTGGTGACCTCCATGGCGACGTCGGAGGCGAAGCACTTGGCGGCGGCGCCGAAGAAGGTGAGGTCGCCCTCGACCCGCTCGCTCTTGGCGGCGGCGGCGTAGGTGAGCTGGCGGGCGGCCTCCAGCTTCATGGCCATGTCGGCGAGCATGAACTGCACGCCCTGGAAGTCGGCGATGGGCTTGCCGAACTGCTTGCGCTCCTTGACGTAGCCCTTGGCGTAGTCGAGGGCGCCCTGGGCGATGCCGAGGGCCTGGGCGGCGATGGTGATGCGGGTGTGGTCGAGGGTCTTCATCGCGGTGGCGAAGCCGGTGCCCTCGGCGCCGATCATCCGGTCCGCGGGGATGCGGACGTTGTCGAAGTAGACCTCGCGGGTCGGGGAGCCCTTGATGCCGAGCTTCTTCTCCGGCGCGCCGAACGACACCCCCTCGTCGGACTTCTCCACGACGAAGGCGCTGATGCCCTTGGAACGCTTCTCCGGGTCGGTGACGGCCATCACCGTGTAGTACTCCGACACCCCGGCGTTGGTGATCCACCGCTTCACACCGTTGAGGACCCAGAAGTCCCCGTCGCGCACCGCGCGGGTCTTCATGCCCGCCGCGTCCGAACCCGCCTCCGGCTCCGACAGCGCGTAGGAGAACATCGCCTCACCGGCCGCCAGCGGGCCCAGGTACTTCGCCTTCAGCTCCTCCGAGCCCGACAGGATCACCGGCAGCGAACCCAGCTTGTTCACCGCCGGGATCAGCGAGGAGGAACCGCAGGCACGCGCGACCTCCTCGATCACGATCACCGTCGCCAGCGCGTCCGCACCCGCACCGCCGTACGACTCGGGCACGTGCACCGCGTGCAGATCCGCCGCCACCAGCGCGTCCAGCGCCTCCTGCGGGAACCGGCCCTCCTCGTCCACCGCGGCGGCGAACGGAGCGATCTTCGCCTCCGCCAGCGAACGGACCGTCTCCCGGAGCATCTCGTGCTCCTCGGACAGGCGATACAGGTCGAA